>MTKS01000094.1 GCA_004028495.1 Candidatus Electrothrix marina | reverse complement strand
CAAAAAAGAAAGTTAGAAGAGAAGGAGTTTATTAATCTGCTACGATTTGCAGATATCTTGTCCCGTTCAAGTGATGATGATGCGAAAAATAAATCATATAAGGTTATTAGTCTGCTCATTGATGACTATGGAGAGGATGATTTATTTAAAAATTTCGCAAGTTCTGTTCTCATCAAGCTTGGAAATTTCCCTGCTATAAAATTCCTTGAAGAACACAGCAAACTGAATACTGAAAATCAATCCTTTGAATTAATATTAGAAAGGTGTCTGAAGGAAGTTTATCAAAAAATACCAGGGAATGAACTTATTTTTACCGATGCTCAGTACGAGATTTTTGAAAGCTTAAAGAAAAGTAATCATTTTAGTTTTTCTGGACCGACATCTCTTGGCAAGTCATTTATACTTAACGCATTTATCCAAAATATTATCATACAAAATAATGCTAACGAAAATATCATAATTCTCGTCCCAACCAGGGCATTAATAAATCAAATTTCATTATACCTTAAACAAGAGTTTTCATCTGTTCAAAATTGTAGGATTTTATGCCATCCGACTGTTCCTAAGACGTTTAACAGTGAAGATAATCGGTATATTTTTGTATTCACTCCAGAGAGGCTAATTTCTTACCTTTCAGATAGTAATAATCCGAGAATTGGGTATCTTTTTGTCGACGAAGCGCACAAAATCGTAGCTGAGCAAGACTCGCGTAGCCCTCTTTATTATCATTCAATATTACAGGCCGAAAGAAAAAGCATTAAGTTGTATTTCGCCTCCCCAAATATTCCTAATCCAGAAGTTTTCCTCAAGATTTTTGAAAAAAGTACTGATGAATCTCTTAACATAAAAAGTTCTCCTGTCGCGCAGAATAGGTATTTTTTGGACTTAGTCGACGAGCGTTGTACCCTATTCTCGGATATAAATAGGGAACAAAATATTAAAGTCAATTTTTCAAATAAAACGTTTGCTGATTGGCTTAATAAGCTAAGTGCAAAACAAGCAAGCATTATATACTGTAATACTAAAGCTGATACGATTCAATTTGCTCTTAATTTCTCAAAAGACCTTCCTTGTAAGGATGACCAGAAAATTAACGAATTGATATCTGTAATTGAAGACCATCTCCATAAGAGATATTTTTTAATTGACTGCCTTAAAAAAGGCGTGGCATTTCACTTCGGGAATCTACCACAGAGGATTAGGTCAAAAGTAGAATCCTTATTTGTAGAAAAAATAATTGATTATGTTTTTTGTACTTCGACTTTGCTTGAAGGAGTAAACCTTCCTGCTAAAAATATTTTTATACTCAATAACGCCATTGGGATGACTCATTTTACTGATATTGATTTCTGGAATCTTGCTGGGCGTGCTGGAAGACTATCGAAAGAATTATCAGGGAATATAATCTGCACTCGAATAGAGAATAAAAAAAATCGTTGGAAAAATCCGAAAAAAGATCTGGATGTCGTCAGAAAAAAGAAAATTAAACCTATTAAGCCGTTGGTCATCAGCGGGAAAAAAAACTTTTATTCTAATATCGAAGCAGCCTTGACGGGTAATGAATTCACAAGAAAAAACGCTTCCTCTAATGAAAAGAATATTTGGAATCACTATGCCAATATTGCCTTGATTCATGAAATACGATCAGACGACTCGGCACTTCGATCAAACTTTATAAGCAAGAATGAGAACGCAAGAAGTGTTCTCCAAGAAATTAAGAAAGAAATTGCTGTTCCTGTAAGAATATTGTCTTCGTACTCTGTGATTAAAGCGCAGTATCAAAACCGCATTTATAAGCGTGATGATCTTGGAGAGTATACCCTGCCGCTAGATATCAGTTATGACTCAGTCCTAGCTAATCTTAAGATGTTGTGTGACTTTTATTCTTGGGACCAAGAAGAGGCTTCTGGAAAAAACCCGATGTATCGAACAAGAGATAGCCTCAAGTATTTTGCAGTATTGATGTCAAGCTGGATGAATTCGACACCATTAAGTCGTATGATATCAAATTCCATAAAGTATTATACGAAAAAAGAGGAAATTTGGGATGGTGACAAGCCAGTACCCTTTAAACCTAAAAGTAAATCCCATATAAATATCGTTGTTAACGAGATTATATCTAATGTTGATAATATATTACGTTTTAAATTAAAAAATTATTTTGGGAATTACTATGAGATCCTTGTAGACAGGCTAGGAAAAGATAAGGCTGGAGAAAATTGGGGGGAGTTTCTTGAGTACGGTACGACTGATTTGAGAATAATTGAGCTACAGAATTTTGGTATACCAAGGCATCTAGCTAATTACCTGCTGCAACATTATAAAGAATTTTTTGAATTTGAAAATAATATCCTAATTTCTGTTGATAGAGAAAAATTGTTAGATGATATGGACTCTAATTCTGTAGAGTTCAAAGAACTTCTTGAAGTTCTTTAAAGTTCTTTAAAGTTCTTTAAAGTTCTTTAAAGTTCTTTAAAGTTATAGCAATAACGTAAAAAACAAAAACCGTCTCCCATGAACTTCAACACCGCCAACAACACCTTCCGCCAACTCATGGGCAACGGCCTGCTTTACCGGGTACCGCCCTTTCAGCGGGATTATTCCTGGTCAGCCGACGAATGGGACGATCTCTGGCAGGATTTCCTCTCCCTGCACACGACCGAAGAAGAACCCATCCATTACATGGGCTATTTGGTTCTGCAATCGTCTGACAGCAAACGCTTTGACATCATTGACGGCCAACAACGAATCACCACCATAAGCATAATACTGCTGGCAGCTATCTCTCTGCTCCATGATCTTGCCCAAGCAGAGAGCATCAACGATAAGCGGGCAGAGCAGCTGCGAAACTCCTATATCGGCTATCTTGATCCAGTCACCCTGACAGCAAAATCTAAGTTAACCCTGAACCGGCACAATGACCGCTTCTATCAGGATTATCTTGTTCCACTCCAACACCTGCCGCAACGCGGACTCAACGCCTCAGAACATCTGCTGCGTAAGGCCTTTCTCTGGTTCAAGGCAAGACTGAAGGCGGATCTTGAAGCAAGCGGAGAGGCAATTGCGGGCTTTGTCGACCAGACAGTGGATCGCCTCTTCTTTACGGTCATCACCGTGACCGATGAACTCAATGCCTTTAAGGTGTTCGAGACCCTCAACGCCAGAGGAGTACGTTTATCCGCAACAGATCTTCTGAAAAACTATCTTTTTTCCGTGATCAGCAAGGAAGGCGCCCACGTCACCGAGCTGAAAACTTTGGAAGAGCGTTGGGAGGCGATTATCGGCCTGCTCGGCAGTGACAGCTTTCCTGAATTTCTCCGTGTCTTCTGGAACAGCGGCCACAAGTTGGTCCGAAAGACCCACCTTTTCAAAACCATCCGCCAAGCCGTGTCCGACCGAGGACAGGCATTCGCCCTGATTCGCGATCTGGACAGACATGCCCGTATCTACGGGGCCCTGAGAAATCCCTTGGATACATCCTGGGAACGGGACGAACGGAACTCTCTGCAACAACTCCAGATGTTCAATGTCCGCCAACCACTGTCTCTGCTACTGGCAGCCTTTGACCACTTCGGAGACACAGATCGCAACAGCTTTAAACAGATCCTTCGGGCCGTGACCATGCTCTCTTTCCGGTATAACGTCATCTGCGGACTACCGGGCAATGAACTTGAGCGAGTCTATAATGCCATTGCCGTCCAGCTCGCCGATGGAACATTTACCTCTGCGCGGGCAGTAATTACAGCTCTTCAGCCTATCTATCCAGAGGATAAGGTTTTTAAAATCGCCTTTGCAGATAAATCCTTGCGAACAACCAGCAGTCGCAATAAGAAGGTTGTTCGTTATATCCTGTTTGAGCTGGAACGCTGTTGCTCAAATATAAGCTATGATCCAGACAACTCAGCCTATACCATTGAACATATCCTGCCGGAACACCCTGAGCAGGGTTGGGATACTTTTGATGACCGCCAACACGAAAACGCAGTCTATCAGCTGGGCAATATGACCCTCCTGTCCGCATCTGCTAATCGGGAGTTGGGTAATGCGCCGTATCAGGAAAAAAAAACCGTGTATGCGCAAAGTGAGTTCGCCATAACCCAAGGAATCAGCAGGCGTTATGACGACTGGACACCAGCCGCTATTGCCTCCCGGCAAATCTGGATGGCCAGCCAAGCCGTTTCAATCTGGAATATTCCTTTGTAAGCCCCTCCTCTTTATTAAAGAGCTGCCTCATAAACTCTCTCATTGCATTATTTCTTCCCTTCTAATACAGTTGATCTCCATAAAGAGCCCTGAGATAGGCTTATGCACTGCGTGGCGAGGAGATTATGGCAGATCCGTTCAGAAAAAAATTGGTGGCGATCAACGCCCTGCAAAATATTCGCGGCGTGGATCTCCCCGTCGGTCTGACCTTTGTTCAGTTGCTGGTGACCGGGCCGCCCGGAGCAGGAAAGAGTTTTTATATCAAAAAAATACGTGGATGGCCCAATGAAGGCTATATTGACCTGACCAGCAAGGGCTGGTGGAAGGACAAAACCCTTATCTACCGTCCCCGTGAAGTTCACCTCGGTCTGCCTTTTGAAGGCTTCCCCCAGGCATTAACCGTCTTTGAACCGGAGTGGAAAGACGCGGAAAAACCTCTGCGTCTGCAACTGGAACGTATTCAGCTCCCGCCGGAAGGGTACGATTTTCTCCAGAGCAACTGGCGGCAACGGTATATTTTCGAGTTTCTTCTCCCCAAGCCGGATGTGATTTTCAAACAGCGCCAGGAACGCAAGTCGGAAGGCTATTTTCCGGTGGACGAGACCATGAGCCTTGATATAGTCAAACGGCAGGTGGCCGTGTACCAGGAAATAGTCCTCTACCTCCATAGGGTGAAGATGCAGGTCTATATTCGGGAATCCCTGGATCAACCGCCCATGTGTATTGTGGAAGACGGCGAGCCCGGAATTCCGGCCTGGGCCACGGCCACCTCCGGTCCCCGCCCAAGCCTGACTACGCCTGACGGCTGGAAATGGCTGATCCTTCGCCGCGACCCGAGCAATTGGCTGACACTCACCGACCAATGGCAGCAGATAACAAAAGAGACCAGGATCTCCTTTGACGGCAATCCTTTTGAGCTTAAACTCGGCAGCAAAATCCTGCGCTTTTATCCTGAAATGCCCTTGGGCGTACGAAGAAAATATCTGCGCAGAAACTGGCTGATCACAGACCCGAGCACCTATGGCATGCACCTCTGTCGATTCACCCGGGTTTGTCCGGGTGACACCGTCATGATAGGCAGTTCCAATGAAGAGTATCAAGCTGCTTTTGATTTTGATCAAAGTGTTGCCGCCCGCCACATCACCCTCAGCAATATCAAAGGGGATATTGTCATAACGCCCCTGACGGAAAAAAGTCCGGTGGAAATTATCCAGGTCACGGATGCTGAACGAGAAGAGAGAGTTGCAAAACGACGCTACCATGCCCTGAGGACAATTCGCAGCATCTACGGCGGCGGGATAAGCCTCCTGCCCCCGGATCAGGCACTTGCGCTCCTCAAAGATGTCAACACCCTTTTGGAACAGGAAATATATCGACCGGAGAACAGCGAAGGGAAACCCGGCGGGTTGATCGAACTTCCCGACAGTCTGGCCCCGATCATTGTCGGCGATCTCCATGCCCAGGTGGATAACCTCCTCAAGATCATCACGGAAAACAGATTTCTGGCCGCCTTAGAAGCAGACACCGCCTGTCTGGTCATTCTCGGTGATGCCGTGCATTCCGAGGTGGATGGCGAAATGGAAGATATGGACAGTTCCATTCTGATGATGGATCTGATTCTGCGCCTTAAGCAACATTTCCCCAAAAACCTTTTTTATCTCAAGGGCAATCATGATTCTTTCTCAGAAAGTTTGAGCAAAAACACGATCTCCCAGGGGGTGTTGATGCGCCGCCGACTTCAGGAGCTGCGCGGTGAAGAATATGTGGAGGAGATGGAGCGTTTTTACAACCTCCTTGCCTATGTTATCTGCTCTGCTTCTTTTATCGCCTGTCATGCCGGACCGAGCAGAAGAAAGGTTAACCGCGATAAACTTATCAATCTGCACAATCACGCCAAGATCAGCAACGATCTCATCAACAGCCGTTTGAAAAGACCGCATTATCTGGCCGGGTATACCAAGGGTGATGTGAAGCGGTTCCGGAAAGATCTGGGCCTGGCCAAACATACCCCCTTTATTGTCGGCCATACTCCGATAGATCCTTCCGGCAGTGTTTGG
>MTKS01000093.1 GCA_004028495.1 Candidatus Electrothrix marina | reverse complement strand
GAACTGTCCATTGCCCTGCTGGCATGTGCCCGTATCGGTGCAATTCACTCTGTGGTCTTTGCCGGTTTCTCTGCGGTGGCCCTGCAAAGCCGCATCCAGGACTGCGAGGCCAAAGTACTGGTTACAGCAGATGCCGTTCTCCGTTCAGGCAAGGTTATTCCGCTGAAGCCTAATGCGGACAGCGCCCTGAAAGAGAGCAGCTCTGTTGAAAGCTGTATCGTGGTCGAGCGGGCCGGCAACGATGTCACCATGCAGGAAGGTCGCGACAGCTGGTGGCACGAGGAAGTGGCTGCCGAGGATATCAGCAGCGAGTGCGAGCCGGAATCAATGGATGCGGAAGACATCCTGTTTATTCTGTACACCTCCGGTTCCACCGGTACCCCCAAGGGTGTTGTGCACACCACCGGCGGTTACCTGACCTATGCCATGCATACCTGCCAGTGGGTTTTTGACCTCAAAGACGACGATGTCTACTGGTGTACCGCTGATATCGGCTGGATCACCGGTCATTCCTATATTCTCTACGGACCGCTGGGGCTGGGTGCCACTTCCCTTATGTTCGAGGGTGTTCCCTCCTATCCGGGACCGGATCGTTTCTGGAAGATTGTCGAGAAATTCAGAGTGAACATCTTCTACACCGCACCGACCGTTATCCGTGCTCTGATGCGGGACGGCGAAGAGCCTGTCCAGCGCTGCGACCTGTCCAGCCTGCGCATTCTCGGTTCTGTGGGCGAGCCTATCAATCCTGAGGCCTGGATGTGGTACTATATTAATATCGGTAAAGAGAAGCTGCCTATCGTGGATACTTGGTGGCAGACCGAAACCGGCGGCATCATGATTTCACCGCTGCCCTACGCCACCACCCTCAAACCCGGTTCAGCCACCTACCCGCTGCCAGGTATTGATGCGGCAATCTACGACGAAGACGGCAACGAGGCTGCGTCCAACGAGGGCGGCCATCTGGTTATCCGTAAACCGTGGCCGGGAATGTTGCGCGGTGTCTATAAAAATCCGGAACGCTTCAAAAAGACCTATTTCAACCGCTACAAAGATACCTACGATCCGGAAGACGGTGCGCGTAAGGATGAGGACGGCTGTTTCTGGATCATGGGTCGTTTGGACGACGTCATCAACGTATCCGGTCATCGCCTGGGTACTGCCGAGATCGAATCCGCGCTGGTTTCTCATGCCGCAGTGGCCGAGGCTGCTGTTGTCGGCATGCCGCATCCAATCAAAGGTCAGACCATCTTTGCCTATGTCACCCTGATGGCTTCGGTTGCAGAGTCTGATGAGCTGATCGCGGAACTGCGCAAGCATGTCCGGACCGAGATCGGACCCATCGCCACCCCGGAGGTCATCATGTGGGCACCCGGTCTGCCCAAGACCCGTTCCGGTAAGATCATGCGCCGCATCCTGCGCAAGATTGCAGCCGACGACTTTGATAACTTCGGTGACACCTCTACCTTGGCTGATCCTTCAGTCGTGGATAATCTGGTTGAAGGCCGGAAGAGCATGTAATCCTCTCGAATAAAAACGCCCGAGAGAACTTTTCCTTTCTCTCGGGCGTTCCGTTCCACGTTCATCCCTCAGCACCGCGTTTTTTCTCTCCCGCTTTTTTCCGGGCAGTCTCTTATTCCCTGGGCAGCCTGCTCACCAGCTCTTCAAGACCGGACAGGGCATTAATTTCCTCTGTCGCCAGCAGCACCTCAAAGCTTGCATCATCATCGGTCTTGAGCACGACAGGATAGGTATATTCCTTCTCCTTGCCGTACTTCTCCTCAAACTCATCTTTATGGAGAAACTCCAGCTCATGCTGCGTTGCTGCTCTGTACAGCCGCCACTCCTCCTTTTCGCTGAATACTCCATGCGTCAAGGAGCACAGGTTGCAGGAATAGGTGTCGGGACGAAGGATCTTATGGCCTATATCAAGCAGGGTGTTTATCTTGCCGCTATCGGCATTATAGACAAAGATAATCTTCATGATTACACCTTATAAGAAGAAGTTGACCGATCAGAAAAAGGCTCCTGATAGGATCTGATATTCCGGCATCAAGCACAATTCCGGAAAGAGAACGACTTATTCAGCCGGGTACACTTTACCGGATTGACCAAGATGAGCGGACAGAAAACGAAGTCCTCTTTCCAAACTGCCGAAGCAGGGGACATTTGCCGAACGTAAGGTCGGAAAGTCAAGTTGCCGAGTCATGGCAAACTGCTGCACAGTGGGTTTGTACGAACGCCCTTTGGGTAATTGTCCAGAAAGCCATTCTTTGATTCCCCGTCGAGCTTCCCATGAATCGCGATCCCAAGCAGGTAGCCCTTTTGACCGCTCAAAATCATTTCCTCCAGGACGTGTCATCAAAAAGAGAAAGCTGCAAGTCACCGGACATAAAGAGGTCACCCAATCGTAACAGACTCTTGCGGACAGGCTCCAACTGCGTCTCTGTCATCCTTTTCACTTCCGTTTTACCATCCACTCGATTGACGACAAAAATAACGTCGTTTTCAACGTCAACAACATCAAGGATAATCGGACTATGCGTAGTAACAAAAACCTGTGAGACTTCACTGGCCTGCCGCAGATAGTCGTAGAGCATGGGCAGAGCACCCGGATGAACGGTCAGTTCAGGTTCCTCCACACCGATCACCGGAAGAGCGGGGGATTGCACCAAGGCTGTCAACAGCCCGGCGACTCTCAAGGTTCCGTCCGACTGCTGGGCCGCGTCAAACCATCGCTTCGCTTTCTGTCCCTTGACCTGCTGTTTAAACTCGGCAATCAGATATCCCGCCGCACTCGCCACCCGCACATCTTCAATATCTCCGGTGAGCTTCCTCAATCCTGTAACAATATCATTTTTGGCGTACTTTTCTTTCACCAGTTCCCGTAAAATAGATACCCAGTTCTCTCCATGCTCTTTAAGTGGATGGCTTGAATCAAAACGCTGAGGAATCCGAAGGGTATCCGGAAAAATAGAATAAACGGTTAGACCTGAAAGAAAGTCAACCAAGGGCTTAAACTGTTTCGTCCCTCCCAAGGCGGTCAGGGCAAGGGACTGTTCATCCATAAAGGGTGCCACCCCTTCCGGCCCGTCCCAGTCGTGCCCGTTTCTGACAAATGACACCTTTTCCTCGCCGTTCGGCCCGTACATAATGGTTTTTTCTGTCTTTACCCTGTACTCTTCAAGGCGATCACCGGTAATAATAAATTCATATGTTACATGCTGTTGATCAATAAGCAGCTGGAATTCTATGTGTACATCAAAAGGACGACCATGACTGCGTCTCCGTACAGTGTCAATACCGCCTCTCTGAGTGATAGCGGCAGGTAAGCCCTGCATAACCGAATCCCTGACAAAGGAAAGCACATCAAGAATGTTTGACTTTCCTGACCCATTCAGCCCTATAAAGAAGGAAAGTTTACCCGGTTCAAAATGAATGTCAGGACCAAGACTGTAGAAATTGGAAACAACGAGTTTTTTGATTATGATAGGTTTAATCGTTAATGAGATTATGCACGGGCTGAGTTACTTCATCGGTAGATCAGGATAGTTTATTCGCATTTCCGTTTCATCATCAGCCGACAAAGATGAAGTGACAGTAACAATGATTCTTGATTTCATATCCTTGAATGATGTCGATTCTTCGTGAATCATGCCGTCCAACCCAGGCTGAACCTCCCGCGTTGTGCTGCCGTCGCATTTTTCAGTAACAATGACCGTATAAACGGGAGTATCAGTATGCTCCATCCATTCCACATCCCGCATTATATCGGCTGTGCTGATTATAGAAATTGATTCCGGTATACGAAGACCCTCAGGAAGCCCCTCTTGCCCTGAATGATTTATCGGATTATAAGAATACACAATATACCGTACATCCAGCTTTTCTGGATTCCTTAGAACGATTTCTAGTGAATTGCAGAAATCGGGTGCTTTGCTGTGCCTTGAATCGTACTCTTCATCAAACTCTTTCAAATTTTCAAAAATATTCTTTAATGTATTGCTGGAATCTGCTGTTTTGCTATCCTTTACATCGTACTTAACAGTCACGGTTTTGTTGGAGAGCATTTTGATCGCACATGTTCTTCCGAACATGAAGTCGCAACCGCTCCAGGAGACGAGCTTTTTCCTCTGGGACCAAGTGCCTGCTAGCACCGGCGCTGTCAAATGAATGACTGTATTCTTCTCAATATTGCTCATGGAAAAATTCGTTTTACCGCTGTATTTCTCTGGATTACCGACAAGCTCTACGCTGTCTTCACCAATACCAGAAGAATTTACCGCGAGCGTGAATGATATATCTGTATTGAGTTTATTGTTATCCAGCACAAGGCTTTTCAATGCAGAAAGGTTGCCGAATTCCTGAGGGATTTTTCCAGTTAACATATTGTTGGACAAGTCAACTCTCTGTAACGCTGCAAGCTTTCCCAATGCCGCCGGAATGGAACCACTCAATTGGTTGTTCTTCATCCAGATCATCTCCAGCCTTGAAAGATTCCCCAATGTCGACGGGATCTCCCCGCTCAGTCGGTTATTACTCATCAGGATCGCCTCAAGCCGTGAAAGATTTCCTAATGTAAGCGGGATATCTCCGCTCAATCGATTATTACTTAAATCGAGGTGTTGCAAGGAGGACAGGTTGCCCAATTCAGGAGGAATTTTACCACTCAACCGGTTAACGCATAGACTTAATGACTGCAGGGACGAAAGATTTCCTAACGCCGCCGGAATGGTACCATTCAATCGATTACTGCGTAAGCTGAGCTGCCGTAATTCTGACAGATTACCTAATTCTTTCGGTATGTTGCCGTTCAGCTTATTATCGTATAAGTCCAGTTTCTTCAACTCCGACAGGTTGGCCAATACTGCCGGTATCTCCCCGCTCAGCTGGTTGACGCGTAGGTTCAACTCCTGTAACTCTGAGAGATTACTCAGTATTTCCGGTATATTCCCGCTCAGCCGGTTGCCGCTTAACTTCAGCTTCTGCAACTCTGGCAGACTCCCCAGCGTTGCCGGTATCTCCCCGCTCAGTTGGTTAGTGAACAACCAGATCTTTCGCAACCTGGAAAGATTTGCCAATTCAGACGGGATCGTACCGTTAAGTCGGTTCTCCCCCAAAGTGAGCTGCGTCACATTTCCACCACTACAGCTAACTCCGTGCCAGCTGCACGGCGTATTTGTTTGCAGCCAGCCAGTATTATCTTTCCATCCTGTACCATTTGTACTGTTGTACAATGCGACCAAGGCTTCACATTCACCCACAGGTACCTCTGACACATTGCTGCATCCTTTCCACCCGCTCTCTGCCGAGGCAAGGGATGTACAGGTAAGCAAAAAAAAGGCTGGTAGCAGGATAGTTTTCACGAGCAATTGATTCAGGCTTTTTCTCCTCAATAAAAGACCACGTACCGTTACCTCTATTGACTCTTTCAAAATCACAAAATATTCCTCATGTTAAACCTATGCACCAGTCAATTCAATGCTTTTTTACTGAGCAGAACAACACTGCAATGAACGTAGAGCCCCCTCTCACTCCACCCGCCGACAACTCTCCTCCACCTGCTGCCATTGCTGCTTCAGCCGTTTCTCAGAGACAGGCTGGGCCGTGCCGATTTCCGGGGCAAAGACCGATATACGGAACTCCTCCACCATGCGGCGATACCGGGCAACAGCCTCCCGGCAGGGAGCTGCAATGCTTCCGCCTGCTTTCTGCTCCGCCTCTTTCCTCTCCAACTGACGCAGCTGCTGGGCGAAGGGCTGGACCCGCTTGGCCTTGTCCGTATCCTTGAGCGGCCCATGCTCAGCCCGTTCAACCCGCTTGGCCAGGGCCTGAAGATATCGTTTTCGGTCAATCGCCTCTGCCGGAGAAAGACGAGTGAGGAAATCTGAAGGAACAAGCCCTGCCAAGAGATCCTCATACTCGGCAAAACGGGCCTGATCCGCACTCCGGCTCTTGCCGGCCCGCTGTTTGCTTTGAGTGAGAGCGACTTGGGTTTTGCGGCGTTCCGCCAGGAGATCCAGCATCTGATTGAGCTGCTCTCTTGCCAGTCGGGTCACCCCCTGTTCCCGGAGATCAGCAAGGATCTGTTCAAAGCCGGCCTTGTCCGGCAACTCCCCGTTGATATGGAAAAGCTCATCCACAATACAGTTGAGCAACAGGTCCCTGGTTTCTCCGGCACCGGCCTTGAGTCCTAGGGAGAGCCAGGAGGCAGTATGCCCGGCCACAGCGGCCTTGCACTCCTTGGCAATGACCTTGAACTCCTTACTGAAATACTGCCCA
>MTKS01000092.1 GCA_004028495.1 Candidatus Electrothrix marina | reverse complement strand
AGTCGGGGGTCAGATCGGGCAGCTTTCCAGGAGGCTGCCGTTTTTATATCTCCAGTTCGCTCTTTACCCCTTCCCGCAACGCATCATAGAAAACACTGTCCCCTGATTCCCATTTCCTGAATATCGCCCAATTGCAATAATCCGCAAGCTGTAGCCCCATATTTGACATTGAGGCATGATGCAGCACCCGGAACCGACAACCTGAAGGCAGCATTCTTTTCAGCACGGTCTTGACCGCCTTTTCTACAGCTGCTCGTTTCTTCTTTATCGGTATGCTGTCAGTAATCACGATCAGCTCTTTCATGCTGTCCAGCTCTTCCCGCTCTTGTTCAGCAACGTGCCGGATCAGGTGTCCCAGCATCCGTGGGTAAAATTCTTCCGAAGCCTGCAAGGCCGGAACGATTTTGCTTTTCTCCACGATGAGCGAATCTATCCGCAAATCTGCAATATTCTCCTTGATGATCCCAAACACCCGCTGCCGTACATGCCGGTTGTCTTTGGTACAGTGGAAATATGAAAAGTCAAACCCGTATTCGATCAGGTCAAACTTGTACTTTCCCAATTCATGACAGACGGTAAAGGGGCGTTTGGTACAAACACTTGTCAGGGTGAAATACTTTGTCCCGGATGCAGCAAAATCCAGGTTCCCCCCTTCATCAAGAAAGATGTATAAACAGCCGTTGCTCATGGAGTCCTTGCAGGGTTCAGAAAACAGGACGCCTCGTTATTATTGCCAAGAGAAATTGAAAGAGGTCTCCGGCAACGCATAGAAGATATTTTTTCAGGGGGAGGATAAACAGGAGTGGGTGGGGTGTCAATGGTTCTTCAGTGGGTAAAAAAAATCGGATAGATTTTTTTAGTGGTAGAGTTGCGGCCCGCCCGAAATCGTTTCGTACTTGAAAAAACTGGTACAGGGTTGGTACAAATTCTGTACCAACAAAAAAGGGACTTAGCTCAAAACAAGCTAAGTCCCTATATATATTGGTGGGCCGTGAAGGATTCGAACCTTCGACCAATTGATTAAGAGTCAACTGCTCTACCAGCTGAGCTAACGGCCCTTATTTTTGATAAGGCGAATTATATATCATAAAGCCGGGATTGGGTCAAGAGCTTATCTGCACTTAATAAAAAAAATCACCGATAATAGAGACTCGGGCTTCCCATAGTCTGCATAACCTGATACAGATGCCGTCGAAAATCGCGCCGATCAGTTATTCCTTGGATATGCCCTCGCTTCAAGGCATTCCTCGCATCATGATAATCAGGCGGAATATCAATACCTGTAGTTTCTCTGATAACCCGTGGTCCAGCAAATCCTATCCTACTGGAACGGATAGCAAACTGATACGGAGAGCAGCCCAGGAAAGATGCAACTGGACCGGCATAAGAATTATTATCATACATAACTATATAGAGACCGCCCGCATCAATGTACTCACGAACTGCCATAGTACATTTAGGCATCTGAGCAACGCCCAAGGTACCCTCCTGAATCCGGATACCGCCGGTGGTATGCACATAGGCCAGCAAAGGCCGTTTCTTCCGCCGAGCCCTATCGCAGGCCCGAACAAATTTTTCCCCTTCCGCAGAGCCCACAGTTCCGTTACGAAAATCTGAGAACAGCATGGTCACGACCAGATTGATATCCTTGACCCGTGCATCAAAGGTCAGGTTGGCACTGCCCATGCCCGTTCTGGAACGCGCCGCCTTGAGACGTTCATCAAATCCCTCATAATTCAAAGGATTGCGGGAAAAAATCTCGTTATTGAAAATTCGGACTGAACCGGGATCAAAAACATTCTTCAGATACCACTGATATTCTAAAGGAAAATGATACCCGCAATTTTCACAAACACCGCAGAACTCACCATAGAGGTCAGGGATCCAGAGATCCTGACAACCATGCTTTTCCGCGTTGGGACAGGTCACCGTCCGGTCTTCATTAGCCAACGGGCTGGTATAGGTATCTGTCAGTTCCAGCGGATCAGGGATAATGCAGTAATCACCGGACGCCTGGGCCGCAATGGTGGGTGATGTGGCAATGGCCTTTTTCTTCTCGTCCTGTGTAACTATTTTCTTATAAACAGAAGCAAAGGGGGCAATGAGCCCGTTCACCAGCGCGGTTCCTTCGCCGGAAACCTCCTTCAAGGTCTTCTGTATCTGCTTATGCTGATTTTTCAGCACATCATAGCGAAAAGTATACCAAAGTTTTTCCGAAACCGAATAAAGAAACTTGAACATGTTTTCCGTCGGGATATTGATCACCCCGAAACTGTGCATACTCATCCCTCGGTACTTTTTCGAACGCTCTCTGAGCAGACGTTCTGTTTCTTTGGGACCGAGATCCCAGGGAATATCAATCTGCGGAGCCTCGTCCGGACTCTCCGCCTTTTTCCTTTTCACCTCATAGGAACGGAATCCGCGCACGCTCTTGGTCTTGAGCACCACCTCGTCCGTGGCCCGAATAATTTCAGAACGAATCCGGGCAAAGAAGGAAAAATCATCGGTCTTCGCACCCAGAGGCGGTTCCTGGATAACGCGGTCAACAGTACCCAAACGCAAATTATCCGCTGCGGTGATGTTCAGCTGGCGGGCACAACGTTCGATCAGCTCCGGGGATACCTTCTGCCCCTCTTTAACCCGACCTTCAATGGCTGCGGCCCCCTCCGGAGAGATAACCGAGTAATAGCCGTGAGAAAACATGAGACGAAAATCACTCATCCCAACAGCCTCGGCTCCGCCGGATCCTCCCTCCGAAATCACGGAAATCATGGGCACCCGCAGCTTGGTCATGGTATAGAGGTTGCGGGCAATCTGCTGGGCCGCTCCGGGATATTCCTCAACAGGATACGACCCCGGTGTAAACACATAAAAATGAATAGGAATACCCTCGGTCTCGGCCACCTTCATATAGCGCATGGCCTTCTCGTTCCCCCAGGGTTTACAGGAACCGCCGTTACGAAACTCTTCTCCGTGGCCGACTTCCTGACCGATAATCATTACCGGCGAGGTATACGGCTTCTTTTTGATACGTCGGACAATATTGGCCTTGGCAACCACCAGCGACGGGTCGATATTAGCCTCGCCTTCACCGCCGAGTTCAGTATGTTCCTCGTACACATTTTCCAGAATATCTTTCAGAGAAAAACGTAAGGGGGAACGAACAATACGTACCCGCTCCATTGCTGTCAGGCCTTCTTCGCAACGTTCTTCGAGAAAACGAACAGAGTCTTCCAGCTTTTCAAGCCGCGCACTGAACTCCGCTTTGTCCAAATCAAAAACAGCGCTTTTCAGCTGTTCAGCTTTTTCTTGGAATTCAGCAAGATTACCCCACTCGGAGTTATCCTTTATATGAATCAGATAACCTATGCTTTGGTCAACCCTCTGAAGCTGTTTGATAAGATCATTCATTATACATTAATAGGATACATATATTTTATATGTTTTTATCGCTGTTTTTTGACGCACGGAACGGTCTTTTATACAATCCGCTCCCAATGTGACCCTTAGAAGGTCAGAAGGCGATCAAGATTTTCGCGCAGATAATCAAGATTGGTCAGGATGGCATCACCCGAGCTGTTGACCCCTTCAATCCGGGAGGCATCAATAAACTGCCGGGCACGTTCTTTGGCCTGTTCTACACTGTCTCCCCAGACCAAGGCCAAGGCGAGATTGGGATCATACTCGCTCGGGATGGGATAGGGTCGGTCAATCGGGACATGGGTGTATGTGGCCGACCATTCATACCCGGGCAGGTCGAACCGGGTGATGGTGCCGATCCAGGGGGCAAAATTCCGCTGGGTATTTTCAGCAACTATTCGCAGCTCAATACTTGCTCCGCGAAAAACCACGTCACTCTGCTGATAGCCCATAGGCTCTCCCAGAGCAAGACGAATCTGCTCCCGAAGCAGGTTCGGATGCTTATTATCAAGATAACTGATTCGGGCCGAGACATCGTTTTCCACCTGGATACGGGTATTCACCTCCAGGAGATACGGTTTACCGCTGCGACTGACGATCCATTCCCAAGTACCGACATTATCGTATTGAACATGTTCAGCCAGTTTCAAAGAATACTCAACAACACTGTCAAGCACCTTTTCCGCGTTAAAATCGTAATTGAAACAGGAGGTATGAAAACCGGGTGCAGCCTCAACCCGCTTCTGCCGCCCGGTGGACTGGATAGTGCAGTTACGGGATCCGAAATGGATGCGTTCATCATGACGGGAACAGACCAGCTGCACTTCGAGATGATTAAAATCCCGCAAGCGCTGTTCAATCAGCACGCCGCCGTCACCGAACTGACGCTTCGCATAATTCTGCACCTGTCGATAGACACGACGAAAATGCTCAATCCGATTGACCTCCTCAATCCCCATGCCGCCTCCGCCGGCTGCCGCCTTAATCAATATGGCTGGCTGCGGCTCATCCTCTTCCCGTTGCAGATCAAAGAGATGCTGGGCAATTTCCTCCGCTTCCATCTCATTATAGATAGGAGCGGACGTTCCTGGGATAGTAGGAATGCCCAATTTATTCGCAACCCTCTTGGTATTGATCTTGTCACCGAGATCACGGATAACCTCCCAGCTCGGGCCGATAAACACAAGAGGCCGATCACGGATAGTGACCCGACGAGCGAAACGATAATCTTCCGAAAAAAAACCGTATCCGGGATGAATCGCTGTACAGCCGGTATGATCGGCCACAGCCAGAAGATCATTAGGATCAGTGTAACTGACCACCCGCCACGCATTCTGATCAGCACCGTTGAGCCGATTACGCTGCACATGCTCGGAGTCGCGATCAGCATCAGTATAGATAACGGTATATTCAAGGCCGAGATCTTGACAGGCCTCCATAATGCGGACAGCGATCTCGCCGCGATTAGCAATCAGTACTTTGCCTTGCACAAACAACCTCTTCAAACTTTATCTGTTGTATATGAAAAGAGCCGGCTGTCCGCCTGCTGTTTTCATCTTTTATTGTCCCGGCCCGACGGGCCGGAATGAGGGTTGAAAAAACCCGAACTCTTCGGAAATGCTGCCGGCGGCAACATTCTCTCGCAGGAAACAGGGAAAAGTCTGAGTTGACCTCTCCGATAATTTTTTCATTGTACTCCACCTTCGACAAGTTGAAAAGTTGTAAATATAAAATCGTAAACAGAAAAGAGCAGATATCTCAGTCGGAAAGAGTATAATCACCGGGTTTTCGACAAATTTATTGACTTTATTTATCTATTTTCTAGTGTTAGAATAATGCACCATCATGCAATTAAACTTCCTTATGATCGTTGTGATCGTTGTGACCGTTATGACAGAATACGTGCAAAGAATATGACAGAGAAAGAGGAGGACTGCGGGGAAAAATCATTTTGGCAAAGCCTGAAGTCCCTGGCCAAATTCAGAAGATCTCCGGACACCACCCAGGAATTGGAACACGAAATCCAGGAATTACTGGAAGACGGCGAAGAACAGGGCCTGATCAGCAGCCATGAAGAACAACTGATCAACTCTATTTTTCATTTTCGCGCCACTGTTGCCTCGGAAATCATGACACCGACAGCCGAAATCGTTCGGATTGACGTGAACAGCTCTGTTCAGAAGGCGGTGACCCTGATCAATGTGGCGGGATACACCAGGATACCGGTCTTCAGCGGGAGCCAGGATAATATTGTCGGGATCCTTCATGCCAAAGACCTGCTTCGCCCCGTCGGAGGAAAAGCCGAGCCGGAAAGGCATCTGGAAAATTATCTCAATCCTCCCATGATTATCTCCGAGTCCAAGCCGGTCACCGAGCTGCTCCGGGAATTCCAGGCGAAAAAAAACCACATGGCTGTGGTCACGGATGAATTCGGCGGGGTCCGGGGCCTGATCACCCTTGAGGATGTCATCGAAGAGATCGTCGGTGAAATTGACGACGAACACGATCAGGAAGAACGGGAACTCATGCAGGTTGACCGACAGACCGTTGTTGTGGATGCGAAGATCGACATTGAAGTGGTGGAAAAACATTTTCAATGCAGGCTGCCCGACGGCCCGTATGAATCAATAGGCGGATTTATGATCCATCGTCTGGGGCGTATGCCGCAAAACGGCGAGACGGTGGACACCCCTTCTCTGACATTAACCGTACTCGTGGCGAATCCCCGCAAGGTTCGCACAGTAAGAATTCGTAAGGTATGATGGGTACAATGGGTATGATGATAGCCGCTCCGGCGAATATTGAACCTCTGAAAGAGTATGGTCCCTATATGCGGGCTCTGCTCACCGCACTCCTGTTAACCTTGGCTATGCCGGGAATCATCGGGTGGTGGCCTCTTCTTTTTGTCGCCCTTATCCCCCTGCTCTCCGCTCTCGGCCGCTTATCCGCCA
>MTKS01000091.1 GCA_004028495.1 Candidatus Electrothrix marina | reverse complement strand
ATTTCCCCAAGAGGTGCCCCATGAACTGTGCTCGAACCAAAATATTTAAAACCAACAGAAGCCAAGCAGTCCGCCTGCCAAAATCTGTCTCTTTTCCCGAATCAATTAAAAATGTTGAGATTATAGCTATCGGCAATAAACGCATTATTGCTCCGGCAGATCAATCCTGGGATGACTGGTTTGATGGACCGGGAGTTTCCGATGATTTCATGGAGGAGCGGGATCAACCTAAAGACCAGATTCGAGAGACCCTGTGATGCTGAAGTACATGCTGGATACCAATATCGTTATTTATGCGATAAAAAATCGCCCGCAACAGATACGGAGCTGTTTTAAAAAGCACCAAGGGCAAATGTGTATTTCCACCGTCACCCTTGGCGAGCTAATTTTCGGGGCAGAGCGTTCACAGCAGGTGGAACGAAATCTTGCCGATATCGAGGCAATGGTCGCCCGAATGGAGGTACTCCCTCTGGATAACGAAGCCGCCTACCATTTCGGCCAGATACGGGCGGAGCTGTATCGGATCGGCCAGCCCATAGGACCATATGATATGATGATTGCCGGTCACGCCCGATCACTGGGGCTCATTCTGGTGACCAATAATACCAAGGAATTTAAACGGGTCTCTGGGTTGCGCCTTGAGAACTGGGTGGAAACGGATTGCTGAAATGTGCAACCGGAATATGCCGCCCTTGGAAAGAAACTCTCTCTTTTTGATGAGTTCCTGTGCTCTTTGTTGCAATGGCCCTTCCCTTTGCCTGTTTTTGTGAAATCCTATAGCCCCATGCTTGGGGGTAGCGGGATAAAAAAAAAGCCCGGCACAAGGCCGGGCACTAACAGCTTCGCTGATAAAACCTTTCTTACTGCAACACTGAACTGCGTTCTGCCCATTGCATATAACGAGCAGCATCACTTGGGAGCAGGAGACGATCTGCAACCAGTTGATCAACCGCAGCTTGTACCGCATCCACATACCCCTGATGATCGCCGTAACGCGCTTCAAGGGATGGGCGAGAATCACCGTTACTCAGGCGTTCCGCTTCTGTTTCTGCAAAGGGAACATGGGAGCCGGTAAGTCCACAGAGCTCACCCTCAGCGTAACCGATATCCCTTAAATTCCAGCCGGTATAGGTCCCCAGCGGTGCCAACAGGTCGGGAGATTTAATTCCCGCCACTTCATTGCCATCACTGTCTACCTTCGGTACCAGGACAGTATAGTCCGCACCAGTAACCAGAAATGGCGGCTCTTGCAAAATACCACTTTCGTTGAGTGCATCGTAATCCGGGCCGTAATCAATCAGGGTGAGCTCGTTGAGCAAGCCGGTGTAGGTCATGCCTGGAATGTTTGGGAAGCCGATGGCATTTTGTGCTGAAGCGGTAAGGGTCTTTTCTCGAATGGTTGGAATATTGTTCTTCGGTGGTTGTCGGTTATCCACAATCCACTCCTCCAAAGCCACAATCAAGGCCCGCAGATGAGGAATATAGCTGTTAGGATTGCTCAGCTGCTGACATTGGGCCGGTTTGCTGGCAGAGAGACCGGGAAAGGCGACATGTTGGGTGCTGGAAAAAAGGTACATACGCACATTGCCGGGCAGGCCGACATCATGTTTCCCTTCCGCATCGGTAGTATGCAGTGATGCCCGACCCTGCCAATATTCGGTAGAGCTGACCGTCCACATAATCTTCGGGCAGGTATCGGTTGCATTGCAGCGGTCCAGCAGACCAACGGTTTGACCAGCTACACTGTCGTAGAGAGGCGCCCAGGTAAATGGCGATTCATGAGCGGGAAAAAGATGATCCTCATGTTGACCATAGCCACGGCCCGGTTGACCAAAACGAACATTGATTGGGATGCGCCCAGGAGCAATGTGCGGATTTGCCCCTTCAAAAACCATCATCCCCTGCTCGTCTTCGTTAAAGCCAAGATCAATGAAGCTGCGGACAAATCGTCCGCTTTGTGAGGTGCCGTGCATCATTGCCGCCGTGGTCTGTCCGGCAATGGGGTTAGGATTTCCATACGTATCTTTCTCGGCATGGCGCAGGAAGGAGACAAAATCACGGGTGGCTGCGAGCCCGAGGCCCAGCACTAAGGGATCCTTGGCTTCATAGATCAACTCATAGATATAATCGGAATCAAAGCCATCCTTAAGACATATCTTGCTCGCATCAGCAACGCCAGGGAAAGGGATAACAGAGCAATCAGCATAGGCCCAATCGGCAGGGGCGATGGCAATGCCAGGATCACTTTCTTTTGCACGTATGGTCAGGGTGGCTTGGGTCGTATCAAGATTGACCGGAATATAACTGAGATGTTTGTCAGCGGAGAACTCACCGCTGGAGAGATCAAGAGTAGATGCGGGGGTCTTTACGATATATTCGGTGCGTACATTTCCGGTGATGGTTTGACCGTTATCGGTAGCAACAGGCACATTGATATTGAGTAATGCCGAATCCTGCTTCAGATCACCTTGCCAACCGCTCCAAACCGAGATATACCCCCGTTCTTCCGGGACGCTGGGAACACCGAAGATCGCCGGACCTAATATCAGTTCCGATACGGGAGCACCTCGGTTTACTGCATCATACAGCATAACTGCACTGCCGTTACCAACGGGTTTTTGAATACGGAATTCAGTGCTGTATTCAACCTGACCATCGTCAGTCTTGGGGGCGAATTCTATGTCGGTAATAAGGGCGTTACGTTTGTCGCTAGGATCGACTTCACCATAGGCAATACCATTGATGATTTCAAAGCCGGGGGCTCCGGGCTGAACTGATTGAACATCGATTCGGGTAATACGCGCCTGAGCATCGGTGAGAAGTAAGGCAAGGGCACTGAAGAGGACGAATTGAACGTATCTGCTCACGTTGCTTATTGTATTTTTCTTCATCTTTATTACCTCCATGCATAATCTGTGGTTATAGAAAACTCGATATTTTTGTATTTACACCTCCAGCAGTATACTACAAAACATTCCCTATAGCGTAGGGATCAGGCATAAAAAAACGCCCGACACTTATATAAGCACCGGGCGTTACAACGAGCGTAACTTCCTCGTATCTTACTGTTTGCCTTCCCCCTCTTTAACCGGAGCAGCATCTGCTTCAGGAGCAGGCGGTGCAACCTCAGTGGCTTCTGCGGCCTCAGGTGCAGCGGCGGCAGCAGCAGCCTGCGCTTTGACCCCTTCAATCAGCTTCCCAAGATTTCCAAGCGCCTGCTTATCAACATCTTCAAGCTCCATCGGCGCACAACGTTTATCGGTCTTTTGCAGGGCAACGATCATGTCCCGAGTAATAGGAATCGGATCGCAACCGTGGCCTGTCTCACAGACCATATCCCATTTCAGCTCCGCCTGGGCATGACAGGAAAGACAATCCTGGCCAAAGGGATTCTTCACCTCTTCCCCGCCTCGGCTTGCGATCTTGCTCCCTTCCGCAGAAACATCAAGGACAAAAAATTCCCAATCATTTGTCGCCACATTAAAGCCTGCCTCCCGCTTGACCATAGCCTCGCTAGGGACGATCTGAACAACTGTTCCCGGAGGATAAACTCCGCCTTCCTCAGAGTTGGCAACAGCAATGGTTGCGTCGATATTACCCAACAGGTTTCCGACGTACATTCCGCGCACCGGTTGCATATCACGGATGCAACCGAAATCTTTGTCTGTTATCTCCACTGTTTTTTCAGCGGCATCGGAATCATCAATCAGCACTTCTTCCTGAGGTGCTGCCGCCTCGCTCTTCTTAACATCAGGTGTTGCTACTGAAACCACCGGTCCCTGTGCCTCCGGCTGCTCGTTACTTGGTTGCTTACAAGCCGATAACGATAAAAGTAATGACAGACTACTGAACAAAACAGCTGTTTTTGTAATACGCATGCGGGTCTTCCTCTCTGGTTATAGTAAATGCATTATCCTCCTCATGGATAAATGCATTGTATAAGGAGGATGTTTCTTCTGTCAATCCTTTGGTTCAAATAATTAAACCAAGTTGCATTTTTTCAACCGTGCAGCTTTTCCGCCAGCCCGGAAAAACGCTGTGTCTTTCGCCGGACCGCTGTTGTTACCCTTTCCGAAGATGCGCAGAGGATGAGCCTGCTGCGGGCCCGGCTAATACCGGTGTAGAGAAGCTCCTGACTGAGCACCCGACTGTCCTCCTCGGGCAGGAGAAGCAGTACCTGATCAAACTCCGATCCCTGGGCCTTATGGACAGTAATGGCATAGGCACTCTGATGCTCAGGCAGCCGCGCCGGGCTGATTGAGGAAAGGCTGTTATCCGGTCTTCGGAACCAGGCCCGCAAACGCCCCTTTTCATCCTGCCAAAGGATGCCGGTATCTCCGTTAAAAAGCTCCATCTCGTACTGATTGCGGAGAATGATGATCGGTCGTCCCTGATACCATTCCGTGTTTTGCGGAGAAATCAGACCGGCTCGCCGAAGGACCTGGGTCACCAAGGTATTGATACCTTCAACCCCGTCCGGCCCCCTGCGCAGAGCACATAAGAAACGAAACACTTCCATTGCGGCAAAGGCCTGTTCCGGCGAAGATGCGGTCAGCATGGGCTGAAATCCCTTTCTAATCCGGTTTTCAAGCCATTGCTTACGCTTCGATCCTGTGTACTGCACCATCTCCACATCAGCAAAATCATCCGCCATCGCCCTGTTCACCTGCTCCACGGAACCGCTCTTGACTGCGGCGGCAAAGCTGCCTATGCCGCTGTTATCCTGAAAACGATAACTGGTGCGCAGCAGGACCAAGGAGTCTGCCAGGACAGGATCGGATGCTTCACCGGATGAGGAGGAAGGCAAGCCCGAGGTGCCGGTCAGCTGCTCCAATGCAGCGCAGAGCTGCGGCGACCAAGCGGGTTCATCGTTGCCGCAGAGATCAACAAACAGGCTGCCTGCTTCCACCGAGGCCAACTGATTGCGATCCCCGAGCAGGATAATACGCGTTTTTTCCGGCAGAGCCTCAAGGATACCGACCATCATCTCCACATCAATCATGGAGGCCTCATCCAAGACCAGCAGATCCAGGTACAACGGATTTTCCCTGTTAAAACGAAAAGCCGCTGCACCGGGGCGGGAACCGAGCAGCCGATGCAGGGTCTGGGCCTGCTCCGGGATATCGTGACGGAGGTCTTCCGGCAAAGAAAGCTTGGCCTTGCGGATGGATTCTTCCAGGCGGGCTGCGGCCTTACCTGTGGGGGCGGCCAAGGCGATCCTGAGCAGCTTTTTTCTCTGCCCCCTCTGTTCATCCTGTTGTCGGGCGTGGAGAGCTTGAATTGCAGCCAAGATACGAGCCACTGTATGGGTTTTGCCGGTTCCCGGTCCGCCGGATATAATCACCAGGGGTTTGAGTAGGGCCAAGGCAGCGGCCAGTTGCTGATAATCCTGATAATTCTGACAATCAATCGCGCTGTTCTTTTCGGTCCGAGGAAAAAGTCGGGCCAGCAGTTGAGAGGCAACCTGGTGATCAAGGTCAAGAGCTGTAGCCGCCCGTCGCCGCAAGGCTGTGGCGATGAACTCTTCGTAGCAGGAAAACCGGTGGAGATAGAGACGATTCTTCTCATCAAGAATCAAAGGAGAGACCTCGCCGGGCTGCCCGACAACGGAGGTGGCGAGCAGCTCTTCCCGCCATTGTTCCGGGCCGGGACAATTTTCCTCCACCATTTCTGCCAGCGACGGCTGCTCAGGCACCTCGCCCAGGGGATAGCAGACATGTCCGTTGCCCACTGCGGCACTGGCCAGGGTTGCGGCAAGAAGGAGGGTGGGGTACTCTGATCGGCTGCCCGTGCTCTCGGTATTCTGCTTGTCTCCGCTGACTGCCTGCTTTTCTAAAAAAAGGCCGAGGTGGAGATCCAGGAGTCGTATTTCTCCCTGGTCACAGGCCTGTTGCAGCTGCTTATGCATCAAAACGTTTTCCTTTTATCCAGAGAGCAGACACCCTATGATTCCTCGGCCCAAACAAGCCGTTCAAATCCTACCGAAACCACACTGAAGCTGCGCAGATTAAGCAGATCGGAAAATTTATCGTGGAGCTTCCGCTGATAACGGGCCAGTCCCTGCCGGGCTTCCTCCTGTTTTCTTTGCACAGCAGGCAGGCACCTGAGTTCTTCCCGGGCGAGCCGCTCAAGCTGTTCACCGTTCAGCCCTGCTTCTTTCAAGGAGACATATTTGAATTCCAACAGGATATCCAGCAGGCCGTACTGACGCATATCCGGGCGCACGATCATGGTGAGATCGGCATACGAGCGTTCCAGCGCGGTCTCCGATTCCATGATGTAAAAAGTGTCGTTGAAGAGCAGGGTCAAAAAAGCGGTCTTCAGAGTCAGCTCGTTGCTCCAGGCATAATCACGGTTATGAAAAATCCTGAA
>MTKS01000090.1 GCA_004028495.1 Candidatus Electrothrix marina | reverse complement strand
TGGGCTCGCCCGATGAGTTGGCGGATCGCCTGCTGGAGTATCCTCTTGGTTCACCCGCCTATGCACAGGCATGCCGGGCGGCGGAGCGACTCGCGCAGACCCAGCAGGGAGCGGCGAAGCGGCAGGCGGAGATGGTTTTGCGAGTGATGAAAGGTCAAAGGTGATCCTGTTTAATAAAAAAATCTTATTTTATGCGTATTCAAATCACAGAAAAAAAAGCCGGTTGTCTTCTTGTTGTATTGATTCTTGTTTCGTTGCTGCATGCCTCAGTGTCCGAGGCGACAGAATTTTACCTGTCAGTTGCTGGAGGCAATGAAGAAAAACATTGTGACTCCCTCCAAATAAGAGAGAATAACATCGCATGTATTGAGCAGAATCAGGTTGTCAGCTATGATCTCAGTACGGTGGAAGGCGTTCAGATTATCGATAAGGAGAAAATCGAATTTATCAACAGGTTCACTCCCGGTACGATTAAAAAAATCAACGCGTCAAATCAACGCAACAGAGACTATGAAGAAACCGTTGAGCAGATAGAGCGGAGCAGGGTCGGCTATCTTATTCGTAAGTTAAAGTCCGTTGAATCGTTTGCAGACCTTCAAAAACTCGGTGAAAAACAGTATCAAAAATACGGCCTGAACGGCGTATTGCACCTCTTTCTTCCTCTTCTTGGCGTGCTCCTTGTTTTTGTCGGGTTATTCTGGCTCATTATCGCCGCCTTTCGGGTTCATATTTTCTGGGGGCTTGGTTGTCTCTTGCTCCCCTTTGTCTCCTTATTTTTTCTTTTCCTCCATTGGAGGTCTGCCGCAAAGCCCTTTATGTTGTCTGTTATCGGCGTGATTCTTGCCTGTTCCGGAGTGTATCTTTTTGATGAAAAAAGGGTGCGCCTTGTCAAAGAACACAGGGAACAATCAGCGGCAAGGTCTGTGAAAAAGAAGGCAATCGGACAGAAAAAAAGCGAATTTTCTTGCCAAGGAAAGACACGTTGTACGCAAATGAGATCCTGTGCTGAGGCAACGTTTTATATACGGAATTGTCCTGGAACCAAGATGGATGGTGACGGTGATGGTATTCCGTGTGAAAGTCAGTGGTGTCATTGATTTTGCACCTCAACCCTTACAAGGAAGGCAAGGAAAGGTGAAGAGTCTTTTGAGTATAACCCGGCCCTTTGCCGGTATATTCTTGTCTTTTTTTATGAGTTACGAATCACGAACTACGAATACGAGAAAAAGGTCAGTCATGAAAATCATAGGTGTAGCAGCAAGTCCGAGAACGAATAAATCCACCCGATTCCTTTTAGAACAATGCCTTGATGCTATCAAGAATGCGAGCGAGGCATCTAAAAACGGCATTGAGGTTGAATTAATTGATCTTGCCCCTTTAGAAATTCAGGGCTGTATTGCCTGTGATGCCTGCAAAAAAGGCGTCTTATGCAGTCAGGATGATGGCTTTCAGGAAATCATCCCCAAATTGGCCGACCCGGAAGTCGTCGGGATCATCATGGCAACTCCGGTTTATATGGGCTGCATGACCAGTCGGGCCAAGGCTTTTATTGATCGAACTGTTCTCTTCCGGCGCAACGGGTTTCTTTTTAAAAATAAACTCGGCGGCGTCATCGCCGTGGGCGGATCACGCAATGGGGGCCAGGAGCTGACTGTACAGGCCGTGCATGCGGCTATGATGATTCATGATATGATCATTGTCGGCGACGGAGATCATTTCGGAGGTGCTGCCTGGGGCAATCATCCTGACGGCTATGAGGCCGATACCACAGGTATTGCTACAGCCAGGAATCTCGGTATACGTATGGGGGAGGTCGCCGCAACGTTGCGGGGATAGGCTTTCCGTTATCTTCATTGCAAAGCGATACAGAGAATGTTAAAAAGCGTCGGAACTCAAACGCCGCAGGCGAAATCCATAGTCTCTCTCTACAGAATATATTTCATATGAAAGCATTAATCGCGCTTGAAGATGGCACCGTGCTCACCGGCCGCTCCTTTACCGGAGCCGGAGAAGCAGTGGGCGAAATAGTCTTTAATACCGGAATGAGCGGTTATCAGGAAGTACTGACCGATCCCTCCTATACCGGCCAGCTGGTCACCATGACCTATCCTCTGATCGGTAATTACGGGGTCAACGATGAGGACATGGAGTCCGCATCCGTCCATCCCCGCGCCTTTCTGATGCGGGAGTATCAGGATGTACCCAGTAATTTCAGGGCAACCGGCACCTTGGCTGAATTTTTAAAAAAATTTGGTGTGTTGGGAGTTGACGGCTTTGACACCAGGATGCTTACCCGGATTATTCGTAACCACGGTGCAATGAAGGCGATTATCTCCACTGAGGAACTGGACGAGGCTTCTCTGGTGCAACGGGCCAAGGACTGGCCGGGACTGGTGGGGCGGGATATGGTTGCCAGGGTCACAACCAAAGCTCCCTATAACTGGGTGAATAACGCCCCGGTGCCGGGAGCAGGCTTCGATATTGGTTTAGCCGAGGATACTGCTAAGTACAAAGTAGTTGCCTACGATTTCGGGGTCAAGTACAACCAGTTGCGTATTCTCAAAGAAAAGGGCTGTGCCGTGCATGTGGTGCCTGCCACAACCTCTGCCGAGGATGTGCTGGCACTAAATCCGGACGGTATCTTTCTTTCCAACGGCCCTGGCGATCCTGCCGGTGTAGAAGGGGTGGTGGAAAACGTGCGCAAGCTCCTGGGTAAGAAGCCCATCTTTGGTATATGTCTTGGTCATCAGATTTTGGGACTGGCCTACGGGGCCTCCACTTATAAGCTCAAATTTGGTCATCGAGGCGCTAATCAGCCGGTCAAGGATTTGCTGACCGGCAAGGTGGAGATCACCTCGCAGAATCACGGTTTTTGTGTTGATCAGGAAAACCTGCCTGATAAGGTAGAGATGACCCATGTTAATCTGAATGATGGCAGCTTAGAGGGTATGCGCCATACCGAGTTTCCGGCCTTTTCGGTGCAATATCATCCTGAGCACGCACCCGGTCCCCATGACGCTATCTATCTTTTTGATCGCTTTCTTGAGCTGATGGCCTGACAGGTCTGTCCTGATAGATCTTGACAGATCCTGATAGATTAAGCTGTTAAGCTGTTTTCAATATACTCTTACCGATATCCCCTTTATCATGCCAAAACGCACAGATATACATAAGATTCTGATTATCGGCTCCGGGCCGATTATTATCAGTCAGGCCTGTGAATTTGATTATTCCGGTGCTCAGGCCGTTAAGGCCCTCAAGGAAGAGGGCTATGAGGTGGTGCTGATTAACTCCAATCCTGCCACCATCATGACCGATCCGGGACTGGCCGACCGCACCTATATTGAACCCATCACCCCGGAATACCTGATCAAGGTTATTGAGCGGGAACGACCTGATGCCATCCTGCCCACCCTTGGCGGGCAGACCGCCCTGAACACGGCCATCAAGGTTGCTGAGACCGGTGCTTTAGAAAAATACAATGTTGAGATGTTGGCCGCCAACATCGACGTGATCCGCAAGGCCGAAGGCCGGGAAGAGTTCCGCGATGCGATGGAGAAGATCGGCCTGAATGTGCCCAAGTCCTTTATCGTCCATACCATTGAGGATGCTATGGATGCCGGTGATAAAATCGGCTTTCCCGTGATTGTTCGACCGAGCTTCACCCTGGGCGGAACCGGCGGCGGGGTGGCGTATAACCGTCAGGAACTGCGGGAGATGTGTACAGGCGGGCTGGATCTCTCCATGACCACCGAGATCATGCTGGAGCGCAGCCTGCTGGGCTGGAAAGAATATGAGCTGGAGGTGGTGCGGGATCGCAAAGACAACGTGGTCATTATCTGCTCCATCGAAAATATCGATGCAATGGGTGTGCATACCGGTGATTCCATTACCGTGGCCCCCCAGCAGACCCTGTCCGACGTTGAGTACCAGAAACTGCGTGATGCATCCATCGCCATTATCCGAGAGATCGGGGTGGAAACCGGTGGCTCCAATGTTCAGTTTGCGGTCAACCCGGAAGACGGCGAGATCATGGTCATCGAGATGAACCCCAGGGTGTCTCGCTCTTCAGCTCTGGCTTCTAAGGCCACCGGCTTCCCCATTGCCAAGATCGCGGCCAAGCTGGCTGTGGGTTATACCCTGGATGAATTGAAGAACGACATCACCCAGGAAACCTACGCAGCCTTTGAGCCCACCATTGATTACTGCGTGGTCAAGATTCCTCGCTGGACCTTTGAAAAATTCCCGGAGACCGAAGATTTCCTGACCACTGCCATGAAGTCGGTGGGAGAGACTATGGCCATGGGCCGGACTTTTAAGGAGGCCTTTCAGAAGGCCATGCGATCGCTGGAAATCGGGCGCATGGGTTTTGGTTTTGACGGCAAGGACGAGATGAATGACCTGCATCAGGATGATCTGGAGCAGGGCCTGAATGTGCCGAATTCCAAGCGTTTCTTTTTTCTGTTCGAGGCCATGCGGCGGGGAATGTCCATTGAACGGATGTTTGAACTGAGCAAGATTGATCCTTGGTACCTGCGCAGTATGCAGCAGATTGTCGATATGGGCCTGGATATTCAACAGCAGGGTTTTGCCGGGCTTGATGCTGATTCCCTTCGCACTGCAAAACAATATGGATTTTCCGATGCGCAATTGGGTTTCATGACCGGAACCTCGGAAGATGATATCCGGCAGCTGCGCAAAGAAAAGGAAGTTCTGCCGGTGTACAAGCTGGTGGATACCTGTGCTGCCGAGTTTGAATCTTATACCCCGTATTATTATTCCTGCTATGATCAGGAAAATGAATCCCTGCCCTCGGATCGGAAAAAGATCATCATCCTGGGCGGCGGACCCAACCGGATCGGCCAAGGCATCGAGTTTGATTATTGCTGTGTCCACGCCTCCTTTGCCTTAGAGGAGATCGGGGTGGAATCCATCATGGTCAACTCCAACCCGGAGACCGTGTCCACGGACTACGATACCTCGGACCGACTTTATTTTGAGCCGCTGACCCGTGAGGATGTCCTTAATATCATTGAGTTGGAAAAACCGGACGGCGTCATTGTTCAGTTCGGGGGCCAGACACCGCTGAATCTGGCCGTGGCCCTGGACAAGGCCGGGGTACGAATCATCGGGACATCGCCGGATGCCATTGATCGGGCTGAAGATCGGAAGCGTTTTCAGCAGCTTTTGCAGAAGCTTGGACTCAAGCAGCCGGAAAACGGCACGGTCAGCTCCCTGGAAGAGGCTCTCAAGAAAGTGGAGCGGATCGGGTATCCCGTGGTTATGCGGCCTTCCTATGTGCTGGGCGGTCGGGATATGAAGATTGTCTATAATGACCAGGGCCTTCGGGAATTTATGGCCCGTCCCACTATCAAGAACAGCGAGCACCCTGTCCTGTTGGACAGGTTTCTGAAAGATGCTGTGGAAGTGGATGTTGATGCGATCTCGGACGGGAAGATGACCGTGATCGGCGGCATTATGGAGCATATTGAGGAGGCCGGTATCCACTCCGGTGATTCGGCCTGTGTGCTGCCCCCCCATACCCTGTCCGACGCGATGATTGCCGAGATCATGCGGGCCACCAAGGCAATGGCTGCGGAACTGGGCGTTATCGGCCTGATGAACGTGCAGTATGCGGTCAAGGACGAGGAACTCTATATCCTGGAGGTCAATCCTAGGGCCTCGCGTACCGTGCCTTTTGTTTCCAAGGCAACCGGAGTACCCTTGGCCAAGCTGGCCACAAAAGCGATGATGGGCATCAGTCTGGAAGAGCTGGGCTTTACCAAAGAGGTCACGATCAGCCATTGGGCGGTCAAGGAAGCTGTGTTTCCCTTTGATCGTTTTGAAAATGTAGATACCCTGTTGGGGCCGGAGATGAAATCTACCGGTGAGGTTATGGGTATTGACGATGATCTCGGTCTGGCCTTGGCCAAGGCTCAGCAGGCGGCAAATCAGAAGATCCCTGAGCCAGGCTGCGTCTTTATCTCGGTTCGGCGCGGTGATAAGGAACCCTTGGTGCCGGTGGTTAAATCCCTGCTGGAAAGAGGATTTACAGTACTGGCCACTGACGGAACAGCTGAGCGACTGAACAGCTACGGCGTAGCCTGCGAGCAGATCAATAAGATCTCTCAGGGCCGCCCGCATATTCTGGATAAGATTAAGGACGGGCAGGTGCAGTGGATCATCAATACCTCCTCCGGCAACAGAACCACTGAGGATTCGTATCGGATCCGCCGGGCTGCTTTGGATTATCATATCCCGTACACCACCACGGTCAGCGGGGCGGTTTCAATGGCCCAGGCTATTATCGCCACGGCTGAGCAGGAAGTGGGTGTGAAGACTGTGCAGGAGTTTTCTGCCGAGGCTTGATCTTATAATACCAAGGGGCACG
>MTKS01000089.1 GCA_004028495.1 Candidatus Electrothrix marina | reverse complement strand
ATTGGCGGAACCCTCAGCGGTTGTCCGGATCGGGAATTTGAAGCGCTTGATATTGCCGTTACGGAATTTGATGGTCCACATAATGGAATCGGAAGAACGCATGGGATGCACCTGACCGCCCATGGGTACAAAGTCATCATAACCGCGAACAGCGATAGCACCCTGCGGACAGATCTTAACACAGGAGTAACACTCCCAGCATGCATCCGGCTCCTGGTTGTATGCCTTCATCTCTTCGGTGTTCAACACCATCAGGTCGTTGGGGCAGATGTACATACAAGCGGTCTTATCACCACCCTTGCAACCATCACATTTCTCTGGATTTACGTAACTTGGCATTTAAACTACCTCCTCATAGGATTTTCATTATGACAGCGTTCATCCGCCATCACATTAAGATCTACCACTAAAAATTAATTTCAAAAATCAGCAGCGCCCAATCAGTATTCCCGCCTGAGCGGATCAACTTTTTCTCGGCTGCTATCTTTTTATTTCGTCCTGAAAATTTCGTCTTCGTCCCTCTCGACAATCATCGGATTATTTCAAGGGTGAGTCACTTAATAATTTGTTGTTTGACGAATGTCAAGAAAAAATCGACCTGAGTTCTCTGCAAGTATCTGTTATGCTTCTTATCAAAAAAACTCATGAATTCTATCAGGAAACCATCAAAAATACTTCATCGACGCTTAATCTTAAAAGAGATCGGTGAGTCAGACGCTCCTGAGCGATGTCGGAAGAATATCAAGCCAACTTGGCCAACATCTTCCGGTACCCTCCTGCACACGCAAAAACTTGCATACAGAGATTGAAGGGTTACCGGGCTCATCATCATAAAATCTACCTTGACAGAATAAATGGAAAGGAGTAGGAGTGTAATTCTTTGGTTACTTTTGGTTACGTCGCACCTTATGGAGTATTTTTCGTTTGTTGCACCCTGGTTGTTGCCCCCCTCTTAACGTTCCCTTTAAGCCTTGTGGGAGAATAAAAAACTTCCTCTTACCATGAACGACAACTCGATAAACCCGCGAAAAGGTCTGACCCGTCGCTCCTTCCTCCATATCGCAGCTCTTGCCGGTCTTGCTAGCACTGCCGGTGCTACCCGCTTTTTTTCTTTTTCTCCTGATACTCCCTCGCTCCTTACCGTGCGAAAGTCCTTCCCTCTTATGGGAACCCAGCTCAACCTCACGGTGTACAGCCAGGACCGGGATCAAGCCGAGGCCGCCATTAGTGCCATGATCTCTCGCATGCAGGGAATTGAGGGCAAGCTCTCCCGCCATCAGCAGGAAAGCGAGGTTGCGACCCTGAATCGGACCGGCTCGCTGGACCAACCGAGCCAAGAACTGCGTACCGTGCTTGAGTTGGCAGACACGATCCACCGACAAACTGCCGGAGCCTTTGATATCACGGTCCTGCCCCTCCTGACTCTCTACCAGCAACAAAAAGAGCAACTCCGCAGCCAACCGGCTCTTATCCAGAGCCTTGTCCGAAATATCGGTCAGGAACAGCTTCAACTCACCTCCTCTCAGGTTCGCTTAGACAGTAAGGAGACAGCAGGGAACCTCGGCATAACCTTGGACGGCATCGGCAAGGGCTATATAGTAGATCAAGGTGTTGCCACCCTAAAATCTTTCGGTTTTCAGCAGGTGCTGGTGGAAGCGGGCGGCGATCTGCTGGTCAGCGGCAGCAAGCCTCACGGAGCACCTTGGCGGATCGGCATCAGAAATCCTCGGCCCGAGATTCCCCGAGAGCTCCTCACCGTCACAGGGGAAAACATGGCCGTGGCGACCTCAGGCGATTATTTTCAGCCCTTTAGCCCGGACCTGCTCTCGCACCATATCATTAATCCCAAGACCGGCTTTTCCCCGCCCGAGCTGGCAAGCTGCACCATTACCGCTCCCAATGCCGCCTTGGCTGATGCCCTGGCTACTGGCTGCATGGTTCTGGGCAAAGCGGACAGCGTAGACTTACTGGCGGGCATGCCGGGTTGTGAAGGACTGTTCATAGGCAAGAATCTGAAGGTTCAAAAAACTGACGGCTTTGCCAGCTGAAATGGATTCCACTCTTATGGACTTCACCATCACCAAGGGACTTGATATCCCTATCAGCGGTACACCGGAGCAGACCATCCAGGAGGGTACTCCGGTCACCGAAGTGGCCCTGCTCGGCTTTGATTACATCGGACTCAAACCGACCATGAAGGTTAGGGTCGATGATCAGGTGGCAACAGGACAGCTCCTGTTTACGGATAAAAAAAATCCCGGTGTCCGTTTTACCGCCCCTGCTCCGGGTAAAGTTATTGCTATTCACCGAGGACCACGCCGCCGCTTTGAATCGCTGGTGATTGAGCTGGAAGGCGAGGAACGACTTTCCTTTACCCCGCCCTGCCCTACTCCAAAAGATTTACCGGATACCGCCGCCATCAAGGATATCCTGATTCAATCCGGGCAATGGACAGCTCTGCAAACGCGACCCTTTGGCAAGGTACCCTCCCCCGAGGCGGAAGCGACCTCCCTCTTTATCACGGCTATTGATACTCAGCCCTTAGCAGCTGATCCGGCAATCATCATTAACGAGTACCGGGGTGATTTTATCTTAGGGCTGAACGTTCTTCAAACCCTGACGGCCAAAACCTTTCTCTGTTGCGCCCAGGACATAACTCTACGAAGGTCCGACCACCCGAATATCGAGGTGGCTTATTTCTCCGGCCCCCACCCTGCCGGACTGGCCTCTACCCATATCCATCTTCTTGATCCGGTTCATTCCGGCAAGGAAGTCTGGCATATCGGGTATCAGGATGTCATTGCAGTGGGTCATCTCTTCCGCACCGGTAAGCTGTGGGAAGAACGGGTTGTCGCCCTGACAGGGCCGTCCATGCAGCGACCGCGTTTAATAAAAACCTTGGCCGGGGCCTCTGTTCTCGAACTTTGCCAGGATGAGATAACTGATTCCCAGGCCCGCCTGATTGCAGGCTCGGTTCTCAACGGGCATCGAATGGGCGAAGAAAACGTCCACGGCTATTTAGGCCGCTACCAGCAGCAGATCTGCGCCCTGCCGGAAAAAGACGGGTCCGGCTTGCTCAACTGGTTGCGTCCGGGGGGTGACCGCTATTCCTCTCTGCCCATCTTCCTGTCCGCCTTCACAAAAAAAGCCGGAACCACATTTCCTCTGAGCACGGCTTCCTGGGGAGGAAAACGGGCCATCCTGCCTATGGGGACATACGAGCAAGTCATGCCCCTGAATCTGATTGCCACGGCCCTGCTCAAGGCCATTGCCACCGGCAATACGGAAAAGGCGGCGTCCCTGGGATGCCTTGAACTGATTGAGGAGGATTTGGCTCTGTGCAGTTTTGTATGCCCTGGGAAGAACAACTTCGGGCCGATGTTGCGGGAGGTTTTGACCAGGATTGAAGAGGATGGGTAAGGAAGCGGTAGACGAGCATGAGTCGCGCTGGTCTGCTTTCGCTTGGAGATGCCGGGGCGTTGGAAAGTTAAGATGAAGGATGATCCCCCTTGCAGCCGCTTACTCGGCATATTACCATAAGAGAGAAACGGGCAAGGCTTGCGTTCATATTTTATGAAGAGGCATTTCAATGAATATTTCCAAAAGTCGTAAAGAGTTCATCAAAGAACAGATCAGAAATACGCTCTGCCACGAAAAAGAAATTCAAAAAATAGTCCTGTTCGGGTCTTTTCTTCACTCGGATCAGCCCAATGATGTTGACATTGCTGTCTTCCAGAACAGCGATAAAAAATATCTCCCTCTTGCTCTCAAATATCGAAGGCTTGTTCGGGAAGTTTCCAAGATACTCCCAGTTGATGTGCTTCCGCTGAAAGCAGCGGCAAAGGGTGCGTTCCTGCGTGAAATAGAAGCCGGGGAAATAATCTATGAGAGATGAAACCCGGAAGTCACGTAGGTCCGCTTGAGTGGAACGAAAGCGGACAGTTAATTTTCCGAATCCTGCATTGTCTGATTTCGTTACATTTTAAATGTAACCATTTCAGTCATGTCCAAAACTAATAATCAGCAACAAGTTTAATCTCCAGGTGACAACCCAATGCGCTTGCATATTTTTTCAATGTCGCAATTGACGGAGAGTGCTTACCGCTGCTCAATGAAGACTCCAGTCGTGTTACTGCCGGTGCCTTGGTACCCATGCGTTCGGCAATTTCAGCTTGACTGAGACCAGCCTTCTGTCTTGCTTGTAATAGCTCACGGAGCAGAGAGAATTCCGGTTCCAAAGCATCATAAGCGAGTTGGACATTTTTTTTCTGGAGAGCTTTCTTTTTTAATTCAGAATGATTCATCGTTTAAGACCTCGCTCTTTCTCGTTTTTGCGATGTTGATTTCCTTTTTGGGCGTTTTCTGTGACTTTTTGATAAAGGAGTGAAGCATTATGATTTTCTTGCCAACTTTTGTACAAAAGAAGACTCGTGCAATGCCTTCTTTGCTTTTCACTCGCAACTCAAACAGCCCCTTTTCGATAGGCTTTGTGTGCGGCAGACCAAGATTTGAACCGAACTCAACCATTAAATCCGTGAGACGCAAGTACCGCGCAAGCAAGCCTTCCGGTAAATTCAGGATCTCGTCTTCGAGCTTTGCGTTATAATATTTTATCCGCCATTCCATAACGAAATGATAACATTTTTGTTACTACACAGCAAGCGCGTTTTTTCAATATGAAGCTTCTGAACTCCCTCCTACAAAAATCCGCCCCCCTCTTCAACAAGGGAGGTCGCTTCGAGGCATGGTACCCAGCCTTTGACGCGCTGGACTCCTTCCTCATGGGAAGCCGCCACACCACCGACTCTGCACCCCATGTCCGGGACGCTATGGATCTGAAGCGGATCATGATCCTCGTGGTCATGGCCCTTATCCCCTGCGTCTTCATGGCCATGTGGAACACCGGCTATCAGGCCAATCTGGCCTTGCAAGCACTGGGCCTGACAAGCCCGGCGGGCTGGCGCGGCACGGTCATGGCGGCGATGGGTATGCACTGCACACCGGACAACCAGCTGGCCAACCTCATCCACGGCAGCCTCTTTTTTCTGCCCATCTATCTGGTTTCTCTGATAGCAGGCGGACTCTGGGAAGTCATCTTTAACCTTGGCCGGGGCCATGAGATGTCAGAGGCCTTTCTGGTCACCAGCCTCCTCTTTCCCCTGACCCTGCCCCCGACCGTGCCCCTCTGGCAGGTAGCTCTCGGGATCAGCTTCGGCATCATTTTTGCCAAGGAAGTCTTCGGCGGAGTGGGTCGTAATTTCATGAACCCGGCCCTGGTTGCCCGAGCCTTTCTCTTTTTCGCCTACCCGAGCAGGATGAGCGGTGACACGGTCTGGGTGGGCGTGGACGGCCTGTCCAGTGCCACGGCCTTAGCCAAGGTGGCCGCAGCCCCTGCTGACACCCCTCTTACCAACCTCGACTTCAGCTGGGCAGACGCCTTTCTCGGCACTATCCCCGGTTCGATGGGCGAGACCTCGGTGGTGGCCTGTCTACTCGGGGCAACCCTGCTACTCGTCTGCGGCATTGCCTCCTGGCGGATCATGCTTGCTATGCTCCTAGGCGGGCTAGGTCTGGGGCTGGTCTTTCAACTTATCGCCTCGCCGACCAATGCTCTCATCAATTTGCCCTTTTACTGGCACCCGGTCCTGGGCGGCTTCACCTTCGGCCTCATCTTCATGGCCACCGACCCGGTCACGGCGCCGCATACCAATATCGGCAGATGGTGCTACGGCTTCTTCATCGGTGCCTTGGCCATCCTGATCCGGGTAATCAACCCTGCCTATCCTGAAGGGGTGATGCTGGCAATCCTGCTGGGCAATGTCTTTTCCCCGCTCTTTGATTATCCGGTCATCCAGGCCAATATCCGACAGAGGAGGCTCAGGCATGGATAAGGAAACACCGGCTGGTGCCTTTACTGCGGTCATGGTTCTGGCCTTCATCTGCTCTCTCCTGGTTGCCGGGGCCGCAGTGGGACTCCGACCGAGACAGGAGATCAATCGCAAACTTGATCAGAAAAAAAACATTCTCCGAGCTGCCGGGCTCTATCAGGGCAAAGGTGATGTGGAAACCCTGTTTCAGCAGGTGGAAGCCAAGGTCATCCGGCTGGCAGACGGCAGCTTTGTCCCGCCGGAAACACTGGACCCTGCCGAGTTTGATCAGCTCCAATCTGCTCTTAACGACGAAACCGGCAGAAAGCTGAGCAGGGAAGAGGATAAAGCCGGGCTCAACCACCAGGAAAAGTTTTCCTTGGTCTATCTGGTGAAAAAGGCCGGTCATCTCGACAAGGTCATCCTGCCCATTCGCGGCAAGGGCCTTTGGTCCACTCTGTACGGTTATCTGGCCCTGTCGGCGGATCTCTCCACCATCAGCGGCATCACCTTTTACGAACACGGCGAGACCCCCGGCCTGGGCGGCGAGATTGATAATCCTGATTGGCAGGCTGGTTGGCAAGGGAAACAGCTCTATGACCCAAATGGCCATAATGAC
>MTKS01000088.1 GCA_004028495.1 Candidatus Electrothrix marina | reverse complement strand
ATCCATCAGTGGCGGGGTACTGAGCACCTCAGTTGTCTCCAGCAACCAATCGGTCACCATCACCGCAAGTTATACTTATAATGGGGTGACCAAAACCGATACCCATGCCGTTACCATTGTGAATAGTGATGCCCCTGACCAGTACGAACCGGACAACACCTATCAACAGGCTGGGTTACTTGACCTTAATCAGCAGCAACCACACAGCATAAATCCTGAATCAGATATTGATTGGGTTAAATTTATCCTGCCCTGTACATCAGACATAGTGATTGAAACATCCGGAGTAAGTGGTGATACACAAATGTGGCTGTATGACAGTAATCTTGTAGAGTTAGAGTCCAACGACGATGGCGGCGTAAATACTTTTTCAAAAATCATCCGAACCGGGCTATCCGCAGGTACATATTACATTAAAGTAGATGAATACGGTAACAACAATATTATTCCGAGTTACAGCCTTAGCCTCACAGGTTCATCCCAAGATTGTGGAATTAATATTGTCCCTATCCTCTACCTGTTACTTTCTAACTCAACTTCGGAATCAGGCTCTGATACAGTGCTGTATAACGACCTCATGTGGCAAAAAACGGATGATGGCATTTTTCGCGACTGGTGGGACGCAGAGACGTATTGTGACGATTTGCAGCTGGGCGGTTATACTGACTGGCGGATGCCGACTTTTGATGAGTTGAACAGCTTGGTGGTTTGCAGTAATGGAGCACCTACCCCGCCTCCACTATTCAGTTTTCTCGGTTGTCGAGATGCCGTTGGTGACTTTACCACCCCGACCATGGATCCAGTTTTTGATGCTGCTTATATAACAGCGCCCTATATAGGATATGGAATCTATTGGACGAGTACAGAAAACGGTACTCAAACTGACAATGTTTGGATCATCAGCTTTAACTACGGTCAGAATGCGGTGGTCGAAAAAATTGAGGATTCATTATACATCGTTCGATGTGTTCGGGATCTTTAACAGCCTCTGATAAAATCTGATGATTCTCAGCATAAACAGGTGAGCAGGGAAATAATTTATCATTAATTATCAATCACTTGCAGTCAGCCAGAAAGATACTCAAGGCATGTTATTGAAAGGTAACGGCAAACCGGCCCCTTTTTCCCACAGTTTGTCTTACCTCGCAAAGAAGGCGGAAATTTATGATGCTTTTCCAGAGGAACAGCAACTTTTTATCGATATGCTCGAACCGATGAATATTGAGTGCAGATACCCGACGAACAAAGAGCAGCTGATGAGAAGTTTAACGGAAGAACGCTGTAAAGCGATACTTGCAAATGCAAAGGAACTGCAACAATGGATAAAGAAGAGGTTATAAGGAAACTGGTACAATACAAGCGTCTCCTGTCACAATATATGTCATTTGATAAAATGATGCTCTTCGGTTCTTATGCGCGAGGAACTCAACGGGAAGACAGCGATGTGGATGTCGCCATAATAGTTGATGAGATACAGGGGGGGATTATTTTTCCACCAGACCGCTGCTCTGGAGAATCAGAAGAGAAGTCGACGACAGAATTGAACCGGTTCTTCTCGAAAGAAAACATGACCAAAGTGGTTTTCTGAAGGAAATAATGAAAAACGGAATTCTGATACAGGACTCCTGAATTTGAGACAAAACTCTCTCCACCGCCTTTTTGAACAGCCATGTAGGTCCGCTTGAGTGCAACGAAAGCGGACATCTCTTTGCTCAAACTGTCTGATTTCGCTCAACTCAATCAGACCTACGTGGCTGCCGGGTTGCATTGCGGTCACGAGCTGGATGGGGCCACGACCTGCTCAACAAGCACCTCGGTCAGGTTTCGTTCTGTCTTGTCAAAGCCGAACCCGACAAGCACCAGCTCTCTCTTGTCGGCCAGATAGGGAGCATGGTATTTCCTCTGTTTGATCTGCTCCAGCGCTGATGCAGCGGTGCCCATTTTAAATTCCAGCACGTAGATGTACTCCTCATTCATGATCACCGCATCGGTACTGCCAAAGCTCGACTGCACCTCACACTGGATTTTGATGCCCAGCAGTCTTAGGACAATATAGATAACAGAATGATAAAAACCCTCGTACTCCTTGACCTTGTCCAGCTGTTTCACGGTGATGGAACTGAACAGGGCCTGTAAGGCTGTTAAAAAACGCTCCATCTCATTGCAGGCAAGGGCTTCAAGCAGGAGTTCCGTGATATAGCTCATCTCGTCCGGTGAGCTGTCCGCATAATGCTCCACTGCAAAGTTGAGAAAGGAATCACGGACTTCCTTGTTGGGAAAATCAAGTCGATAAGTATTCTTTCTCCAGTCCGCATCCTTTATGGTCAGATAGCCAGCCTGAAACATGATGGCGGTGGTATTGAGATGGTCGATATCGTACTTGATAAAGGTGTTCTCGTTAACTTCCCTGTTGATGGGTTCATGAATCTTTGTATCAGCCTCCTTTATCTTCTTGATCAGAAAGGTCGGACTGCCGGTCTCAAACCAGAAATTTTTGAACATCTGATGAAAAAACAGACTGATAATTGAGTAAGGGTTAAAGACAAAGGTTCTGCCGTCCCAGGAGTAGCCGTTATACCATTGGGTGACGTCCTCCATGATCTCCGCTTCGGAGCAGGCGAATTCCCGACTGAGAGCAGTCAGGTAGTCCGGGTAGAATTGCTGAATTTCCGCTTTGGTATATCCTGAAATACCGGAAAAATGCCTGGAAATGGTGATGTCCGTGAGATGATTCAGATCGCTGAAGATGGAGACCTTGCTGAACTTTGAGACTCCGGTCATGAAAAAAAAGCGCAGATACCTGTCCTGATCTTTGATTCCGGCATAGAGGGTTTTCAGAATTTTCCGGTTCTCCTGCGCCTGCCCTAACTGCGACTGTTCCAAGTAATCAATGATGGGCTTATCATACTCATCTATGAGTACCACCACAGGGATTTTATTGCCCAGAGTTTCAATTAATTCTAAAAACTGATCGCTGTAATTCGTGCTCTCAAGCTGAATCCCGTGCTTCGCGGCCTCTCGGCAAAGAAGACGCTCTAAAGCCTTCTTAAGCCCCTGTTCCTGATAGGCTATCTTTGAAAAACTTAACGTAATCACCGGGTATTTTTTCTCCCAATCCCATTGATCATAGATCCAGCAATGCTCAAAGGATTCTTTATTGCCAGAAAACAGCTCCTCCATAGTGCTGACCAGCAGGGATTTACCGAATCGCCGGGGCCGGGAAAGAAAGTAATAGCTTCCGTCATCTATGAGTCTATGGATCAGCTCAGTCTTGTCCACATAGATCAGATTGTTTTTCTTGAATTTCGAGAATTCTTGAACTCCTAAACCTAACTTTTTCATACTGTTCCTCAAGGTACACGCAGAAGGTTTTTTCCTTTCACCTCAGACTAGCGATCGATATTTCCTGTCGGTCTTTCCGGTCATTGATTATCAACATAACAGTCTCTAGCATTTCCTGAAATCAGATAATTTCAACTTGAAACGGCTAATATTACCCTCATGAAGGTTGGCCTTTTTTTGGCTAATCGTGGCTAATCAGGGCCAGACCATCTTTTTCCGTAGCGAATGATCTCCTCCTTATAGTTCACAATTTTACCCCTTCTCTTTCTCCTTGCCTTTCGCGACAAATAACGACACAATGACTGTCGCAATATGTCGCGATTTAGTAGGGCAATTCATCTCCCAACGTTGAACCAAGGAAATAAAGATGGCAAAAACTGACTTGACTCGGCAACAGAAAGAAGTTCTGGGGATTTTAGCCGACAATCCACAGGGTGCCGATGTCAGGCAAATTATACAGAGCTTGCAAGCCCCTCCTCACAAACGAACAGTTCAACGCTGGCTAACGGCACTGGTTGTTGAAGGACACATATCCATTGTCGGTAAGGGTCGAGCAACGCTCTACAGACTGTCTGCAGACCAGCATGACAAGCTGATAACTCCCACAGATGATAAGGCTAGGGAAGATTATGAGCGTTATATTCCTATCTCCAGAGAAGGCCGGGAAATTATGGCCTATGTTCGACAAAGCCGCACAGGCCGAACTCCGGTAGGCTATGAACGGGGCTTTTTGAGTGATTATATTCCTGGCAAAACAAATTACCTGGACGATTCGCTCCGTGCCCATCTCTATCACATTGGTGAAACAGAAAAACAAAAACATCCTGCGGGCACCTATGGCCGCGCGATTTTAAGCCGATTGCTGATTGACCTATCCTGGGCCTCCAGCCGCCTGGAGGGGAACACCTACTCCCGACTCGACACAGAACGCCTCATTGCACTGGGCCAATACGCTGAAGGCAGGTAAGCGCAGACTCCGAGGGTGCCCAGGAAGCACAAATGATCCTCAACCACAAAGCGGCAATCGAACTTCTTATTGATGGCGCTGAGGACATTGGCTTTGACACCTATACCTTTCTCAGTCTCCACGGACTGTTGTCAGAAAACCTGATGCCTGATCCGGAAAGCAGTGGACGATTGCGCTGGCGCCCCGTACATATCGGCGGTTCAGTGTATGTGCCGCTTGCAATGCCGCAACTCATAGAAGAATGTTTCCGGGAAATCATCAATAAGGCAGCGACAATCCAAGATCCTTTTGAGCAGGCATTTTTTATTATGGTGCAACTGCCCTATCTACAGCCTTTTGAGGATGTCAACAAAAGAGTATCCCGGCTCGGTGCAAATATCTCCCTCATCAAAAACAACCTTTGTCCACTGACGTTCCTGGATGTGCCTGAACGCGCCTATATTGACGCCCAATTGGGAATCTATGAAATGAATCGGCATGAACTGCTGCGTGACCTCTTTATATGGGCCTACGAACGCTCAGCAAATGAGTACAATGCGGTCAGGAAAAGTTTGGCAGACCCAGACCCGCTCAGGCTGCGTTATAGAAAAGAGATGCATGAACTCATAGGTGATATAGTCCAGAATTGTCGCCTGGATGCTGAAGCGGTCATCAGCAGTTATGCTGACAGGCGACTTGCTCAGGCAGAGCGGCTAGCTTTTGTGGAAATGGTCAAAAAAGAAATCAGCCGTCTACATATGGGAATTATTGCCCGTTACCGCATCCGGCCTGCGGAGTTTGCTGCCTGGCAGAAGAGTAAAGAAAGATTGTTCTGAACGAAATCCCGCACACGAAACAATGCAATTTCATACAGCCCATCCTTCAGCTTTGTTACGCCCTCTCTGTCCAACGGATGATCAGAAAATCCGGGTCAGAGTCCTGCCGGGCTGCATTGGCGGGCACGGGAACCGTGCAGAATGACTTTCGCATCAGGAAGCAGACGATGTACTTCCTCCCGCACCTGATGCAGGATCTTGACCTGATTAACCAAATAAGTTACCATAAGAATATGGAAAAAGGCCTGCATAAAAGAACACTAGGATTGAAGAGATTCCGTCCGCAAGGGCTGGCAGACAGCAGCCGTCTCAAGGTTGCAAGGAGGATGTCATGCAATTGAATATAAATGATATACTTTTGAAAAGAGCGCAACAAGTCAGTGGTCTGCAATCCGCTCAGGCTGTCATCGAAGCTGCGTTGCGCGTTTTGATTGCTCAACGGCATCAAGGTGCATCCGAAGCCGGAAGTGCGGAAAATCCTCTGAAACTGTTGCTGAAATCGGATTTTATCGGCTGTGCCAACAGTGACGAAACCCGCCTTTCACAAACCTATAAAAACGAGCTGACCGGAATTTTAGAGAAAAAATATGGTTATCGCTGATACCGGTTTATGGGTTGCCTTGGCATATCCGAAAGACAAGCATCACGAATTGGCGAAACAACGTCTTGCCGAATTATCGAAGCAAAATGAACGGATGATTACGACCTGTGCGGTGATGACGGAAACCTGTCATTTACTGCTGGCAAGAGCCGGGATTTCCGCGCAGCAGAAGTTTATTGAAAAATATCGGCAGGGCGTGTTTTCCGTTTTCGAGTTGAATACGGAACATTCAGAGCGGGTTGCCGAACTGATGCGAAAATACGCTGATCTGCCAATGGATCTGGCTGATGCGTCGCTGGTGGTTTTGGCGGAATATCTTGGTCATGGACGTATTCTATCGACGGATCAACGCGACTTTCATACCTATCGCTGGAAGAACCATCAACCGTTTGAGAATCTGCTGTTGACGGTAAATCCGGGAGCGGCGCAGCATGAATGATGTGCCGAGGCTATCGATAACTTGATGTATAATCTCATAACTCTATACCCTCTCTCTCCACCGCCTTTTTGAACGGCAAGGCATTGTATTCAGGCGAAGACCACTCCTTCCTCCTCCGTATAATACTGCTCACCACCTCATTATTTTCCAGTTCAATATCATACAGATCATTCTTCAGCTTTGTTATGATCCCCCCGTCCAACGGATGTTGGTAATTAAGGTCAGAGTCCAATTAAGCAAGCTCGTTTGTCACCTCCTCCATAAAGCCCAGAAACGCAACAAACCCAGCCTTCCCCCCCCCGAAGGGCTGTCCCTCTCCATCCTCTTCAATTATCCCCGACAAATACCCAATTCCCCA
>MTKS01000087.1 GCA_004028495.1 Candidatus Electrothrix marina | reverse complement strand
TTAAGCGCAACAGGGACGACCCAACAGGAAGAACTTGCAACCCTGAAAGAACAGCTCCAAAAAGCCGGTCGCGAACAGAGGGAAAAACAAATCGCCTATACCGGCCAGGAAGCGACATTAACAGAGGCCCGGGCTCAGCTGGAAAAACTGACGGCTGAAAAGGAAAGTCTGACCGGAAAAGTGGACGAGCTTTCCGAGGTCATCGAAGCACAGAAGACCCTGAATCAGGCCGAGCTTGAAAAAGAAAAACTGGCGCTCCATAATAATATTGCCCGACTCACTGCCCGACTTGCAGAAAAAGAACAGGAACTGAGGCGACAAAAAGAGCTTCTTACTGAAGCAGCATCCGGGCTGACAGTCCTCCAGGACGCTGAAAAAAAATCCCGGCTGAAGATCGAGGCCCTGCTGCAGTACGGCAAAGAAAAAGAACGCCTGCTGGCCCCTTCTCAGCAACAGATTGCTGCTCTGCAAAAACAGCTTGAGGAACAACAGCAACAACTTGCCGCCGCCCAGGAGGAACTGGAGGAAAATTCCGCTCATGGCAAAGAGCTGGTGAATCAGGTTGCCGGGCTCACCGAATCAGCGGTTGTTCGAAACAAGGAAGCTGAAAAGCTGCGTCAGGAGCTGGCCGAGGCAAAGGCCGCAATCGAAAAATTAAACAGCGAACTTGCCGGAACCAAAGCCGCTCTGAAGACTGCGGAAACAAACCTTGCTGCTGCCCGGGAAAAGGAGCAGGGGCTGCAACAAAGTCTGGTCGGCAAGGATGAAGAGCTGACCGTGATCCGGGCCGAGGTCGAGCGGTTGACAGCAGAGCTTGCCGAACAGAAGACCAGGAACGATGAGCTGACACAGCAACAGGAGAGCACTGCTGCTGAACTTGCAACAGCAAAGACCGAACAAGTCGAAATCGCTCAGCAGTTGAAAACAAAAACTGAGGAATTAGCCGCTGCAACAACTGCTGCTGATGAGGCAAAGGCCGCCGTGACCGCTGCCCGGGAAAAGGTCGAAACCTTGGAAGCACAGCTCGCTGAAGAGAAAGCTGCCCTGACTGCCGTACAGGAAAAAGCTGCTGCTTTGGAAGCACAGGTTACGGATCTTCTCCCCTTGCAGGAGCAGATCCAGGGTGCGCAGGAACAGGTTGCGACCCTGGAAGCGGAGCTGGCAAATACACAGGGCCTGCAAACCCAACTGACAGCCGATCAGGAAAAAATAGCCGCGTTGGAAAACCAACTTATCGAGCTGCCCGCCACAGTTGAGGAATTCAACGCCATCCAGAAAAAAGTTGCAACTCTGGAGGCGGAGCTGGCCCGAACACAAACCCAAGCGGAGCAACTGACTGCCGAGCAGGAAAAGGCTGCCGCTCTGGAAGCGCAGGTCGCGGAACTCCGGCAGGAAGCAGCAAAGATCACTGTGGCCCAAGAGAATATTGCGGACATGGAAGCAAAATTGGCTGAAGCAGCCACGCAAGCTGAGCAGCTGAGCACAGAGCAACAAAAAACAGCCGCCCTGGAAGCCAAGCTCACAGAACTTCAGGCAATCGAACACCAATCAGCAGCAACTGAGGAAAAAACGGCCGCTTTATCGGAAGAACTGGAAAAAGCCAAGGCCGAAATAGCAAAATTAACTGCTGCCGGGGAAGAAAAAGAAAAATTGGCTGCCGAACTTGCGGCGACGCAAACACAACTTGCTGAATTAACTGCGGCCCAGGAAGGAACAGAGAGTAAAACAGCTGCTCTTGAGGAAGAACTCAATACCCTGAAGGCAAGCCTGGCGGAAAAAGAACAGGCTCTGACTGCCGAAACCGAAGCCCTTGCCCAGGCCAAGACAACCTTGGAAGAACAGACAGCAACAGCTGCGCAGGCGGAAGAGGCACAGAAGGCCGCAGAGCAAGTGACTGCCGAGCTGGCAACCTCAAAAGAAGAACTCACCGCTTTACAGGAAAAAATCAAAGAGCTGGAAGAAGAAATAGCCCGTTTAAAAGAACAGCTGAACCGACAGAACGCGCAACAGGCTGCACAACAAACTGTACTGGAGGCGATACCGGCTGAGGTTCCTCAAAATCCCCAGGTTCCTCAAGACAATGCGGAGCAGCAGGCTCCCGTTCAACAGGATACAGCGCAACAGGTCCCGGCAGAGCAGGAAGAAGCACCGGCTGACAACCCGACTGAGCAGGAGCAGGTCGCCCCGCCGGTTCAACAGGAAGAACAGGCTGAAGAAGCTGAGACACCGCCTGTGCAGCAGGAGGTCCAGGAATCAGCAGGCTTGGATAATGATCATGACGGTAATGTTGATGCAACCATTATTCTCTCCGGCGTGAATTTTACTGTGGGTACGGCCGAGCTGACTGAAAAGGCGGCAGCCACCCTGCAAACAACTGCGGGCCTGCTGAAAAAACATGCTTCTGGTCAGCACTTCGAGGTTGCCGGTTATACCGACAGCATGGGCAGCCCCAAAAGGAATCAGCAGATATCCGAGCAACGGGCTAAGACAGTGCGTAATTTTCTGATAAAACAAGGAATAGCGGCAGACCTTCTAGTCAGCAAGGGATATGGTCAGGAGAATCCCATTGCTGATAATGAAACTCCAGAGGGACGGGCCATGAATCGACGGGTTGAATTGCATCAGCTTACAGCAGAGTAATTTCTATGATTCTATGAGGTCCCCTTGGCTTTACTAGGGGGTACTTATTTTTAGAGTCTTTCTCGCTCCATGAAAAGCCCGGTGCGCATTGCACCGGGCTTTTTTGTTAAAAAAAACTATCACATGAAGTTTTTTTCTTGGCTCTTTCTACAGAAATACGTACATTGAATCCCCTGGACATCTCAAGGAAGAACAGGTACCTTTCCCCACGATACCTTTGCTGTGGTAAAAAAATATCATGACAGTCCACTGCACGCTGCACCCATGGTGTTCAGGATCGGATGGCGTTATCTGCTGATGCTTCTTTTTCTCGGTCTGCTTCCTGCCGGACCTCTTGCTCTCCTCTCCCTGTTGCCCGAAACAATCCCCTTGGGTATTACGGTTTTTTTATCATCTTTTCTTCAGTATTACTATACGTTTATTTCCTATAATCTGATGAGGTACGTCCTGCTCCAGTATCACGAAGAAATCGGTTATGATGTTGATTATGAACATTTTACAGCCTGTTCAGTGCCGAAGGATTAAACAGGGGCCGCATGACCCGGTTCTGGTCCGCCGTCATCAGGTGGATATACTGATCAGAAGCGGTCGTCATGAAATGGCCCTGAAACTCCTGCAGGAGGATCTCAAGGATAATCCCGACGATCTTGTTCTGTCAGGCAAATATCTTGATCTGCTCAGGGTCTGCCGGAAAAAAAAAGAGTACGCGCAGCACGGTCCTGTCTATCTGCAGCAGCTCATAAGGAAAAAGAAAACCACCAAGGCTCTCAAAGTATATCAGGAACTGACTGCGGACGGAGCAGTTCCTGTCCCCGTCGATTCCTCACTGGCTGTGGGCAAATATTTCTTCAGATTCTTTGAGACCGGAATGACGAGCATGGCGGATAAAAACATGTTGTTGCCCGAAGCGCATTGTACGCGTTCTGTCGGACAGGATAACGTTGGCTGATCCTGTGCCGAGACTGCACAGCAACACGGGCGGCACAGGGGAACAGGGCAGGAAACAGAACCTTATTAAAAACATATTGCGAAGCAGAAGTAAATACTATAAAAGCATACAAAACAGAGAACAACATATCAAAAAAATCGATAACACGAAGTAGGGCCCTTTTCCAATGAACACCTCAAAAAACAGCACAGCCGAACGAGCAGCCGAGTACACAGCCTTAGCCCCTGCTCAAAAAACTATAATCCGTATTCTAGCCGTTAATGTAGACTATTGTCCGTCCAAGCGGATGCTCGACTGCCTTGAGGAACTCGGCGTTACCAGTCCAAAAACCGATGTCCCGTATAATGTCAGGACGATTCAGCCCTTGCAGAAGGAACTTATTGAGAAAGGGTTGGTTCTGAAATCCAATAACGGGCTTTGCTGCCTGGAATCCATCCAAAAGGTAGTGGTACGGGACAGTCTGGCAGAAAATCAATTCTCCGGTATCGCACAGGCTGTTCGGAAGAGTATCCTGCTTGGAGCCGCACCCCATAATGTCGTATTAAACAACTACAAACAGTACGCCCGCAGCATGCAGATGGCCCTGTTCAGCGGCAACTCTATAGAAGAAGTCTATTCTATTTTCAATAAGGTAAACCAATACTCTATCGATACCTATACCGATACCCCGCCTGATGAGAGTATCTTTCTTCACCTGCTGGCCCGCCCTTTTTCTTCAGAGGTGCTTGAGAAAATTGATTCAAAAATACGCCTTTCGGTTTCGGGACTCCTGCTCAATTCGGCAATAGCTCGCCTGGAACCGGTTCAAAAGGTCGTTGACTACATACTGACCGCTTTTGACGACACACTCTATGAGGCCCCGGAAATCCTGAACCTCATCTCCTGTTGCCTGCTCTGCGGTGATACTGGCAGTGCTGTTTCACTGATCAACAAATTACCGGAACAACGACAGCTGGAGCGGCTTAGTCGGACAGGCTGGCTGGCCTTCAGCAACGGGCATTACGAGGAGGCCCGCACATATTTTGAGCAAAATTTGCAGCTTTTCCGAAAAATGAGCCGACAAAAAAAAGTCTTCTTCCAAAATGAAATCGGCCTGATCCACCTGCTCTCCCTTTTGCATGGCAATGACAGAACACTGCTCAATCAGGGCCTGGAGTATATTGAGATAGTCCAAAAAAAAGGCTATCATTATGCCCCCCTGACACAAGTGATGAAACCGGTTTTTCAGCAGCAGCTCGGCCTGAATGAGGCCGAAAAGTACAGAGGTGCTCTTAATACCTTTGACGACAGTCCGCTTGAGTTTTTTATTTTCAACCTTATTTTATTCTGGACAGATAAGGACAAGATGAAAAGCGAATCATCACATCTTTCTGCTATCAGGGATAAAGCAGAAAAGAACGGATACACATGGATAGCGGCTGAGCTGTCCTCTCTGCTGGCTGCGCTGAACGTAAATAAAAACGCAAATACCACATTGGCTCAAGAGCTGCACAGCTCCTGCGGCACGCAAAGCTGTGTCGAGCTGGTGAAAGAAATCCCTCCCTGGGAAAAGATCCTAGACGGACTGCTGACTATAACCGATGAGGTGGCCAAGAGCAGTCAAACTGCTGAGGCTGAGCAACGCTTAGTCTGGCTATTTTCCCATAATAACCGGTATAAATACTGCTCCATCAGTCCGAAAATGCAAAAAATGACCAAGCGAGGTGCCTGGACTCAGGGCCGTCCTGTGGCCTTGAAAAACCTGCATGATAATTATTCCACCATGAAAGGACTCAGCAATCAGGACCGCCGAGTCTGTCAGGCTATCAAAGCGGAATACTATAGTGGTTCGTGGCGGAGTTACGGAAAAACAGAGTATGAAATTAATGATGATCAGGCATTGCCTGCTCTGGTCGGGCATCCTCTGGTCTTTCTTGAAAAAACACCTGATGTCCGGGTCGAGTTGGTCATGGCGGAGCCGGAACTGGAGATCAGGGAAGAAAAAGGCAAGTTGCGCTTGGCTCTCTCACCGGCACCTCCTTCTAACGGAGAGGGCGAAATACAGGTGTTCAAGGATACCCCTACCCGTTTCAAGCTTTATCGTTTTACCAAAAAACACCGGGAGATCGCCAGCTTTCTCGGAAAGGGCATGACCATTCCCAAGTCCGGCGAAAAAAAGGCCCGGCAGGTGGTAGAGTCCCTCTCTTCCGTGGTCACGGTCCTGTCTGATCTTGAGGGAACGGCTGAGGCGGAAATCCGTGAGGCTGATTCCCGCCCTCATGCCCATATTCTTCCCTGTCATGACGGAATTCAGGTGGAATTTCTGGTTAAACCCTGCGGTGCTGACGGCTCCAGCTTCAGAGCCGGTCGGGGCAGTAAAAATGTTTTGACCGAGCTTGAGGGCAAAAAGATCCAGACAGTCCGTAATTTTGCAGAAGAAAAAAAACAGCTAGCTGCTATCACCAAGGCTTGCCCGACCCTGACTCGCATCAAACCGGTGGATAATCAATGGCAGGTTGACGACCCGGAATATGCCTTAGAGTTGCTCCTGGAGCTGAAGAACTGCGACGACACCTTAGTTTTGGAATGGCCTCAAGGGGAAAAATTCTCCGTGCGCAAAGAAACATCGTCCTCTGCCTTTTCTCTCCAGATCAAAAAGGAACGGGACTGGTTCAAGGCCACCGGCTCTCTAAAAATCGACGATACCCTTTCCCTGGATCTGCAAAAACTGCTCAGTATACTCAATCAGGGGACTGGTCGATTTATCCAGCTGGATGACGGCACCTTTCTGAGTATCACCAAGGCCCTGCGCAAACGGCTGGATGAACTTGACTGCTTTTTCTGAAAAACACGGCAAAGGGGTCCGCTTTGCACCCCTTGCAGCCTTGGCCCTGGAAGACCTTACCGACGAGGCTGGCCAAATCAAGACAGATCGGGCCTGGAAACAGCATTGTAAGCACTTGCAGGAGGTTATCCGGCC
>MTKS01000086.1 GCA_004028495.1 Candidatus Electrothrix marina | reverse complement strand
TTGACCTCCGTTTTGCTGTCCGGCGTTATATAACAGCATTCCAGCCGGATATCTTTATTCAGGTGGAAACGGATTTCTGGCCGAACTGGCTTGCTCTGTTACAAAAGCAAGGTATCGCGACCATGCTGGTTAACGGACGTATTTCCGAGAAATCTTTTGCCGCATACCAACGTTTCGCCTTCTTTTTTTCGCCCCATGTTCTCTTCGTTTAATCTGCTCTCCATGCAGACAGCAGAGGATTGCCGCAAAATAACCATGCTTGGTGTTCCTGCTGATAAGGTTATTGCTCTGGGAAATTTGAAGTATGATATGGAGCAGCCTGACGGAACAGAAAAAGAGGGCGTTCTTCCCGAGTTGTCAGGGCAAGGGAGGCTTATTTGGGTCTGCGGATCAACCCATCCCGGTGAAGAAAAAGTTATTTTTTCCGCAGTTGCCCAACTTTTTTCAAGGCGGAATCAGCAGAAGATTGCAGAACAGCTCTTTCTTATTCTGGCACCCCGTGACATCAACCGGGGACAGGAACTTGTTGACTTGGCACGCAGCTTCGGTCTGGAAGCAGGAACACGGACCGGCGGGGAGAAAAAAGGCCGGGTCTTGATTCTGGACACCCTGGGCGAGTTGGCTCTCTGTTACAGTCAGGCTGATCTGGCCTTTGTCGGCGGCAGTCTTGTCCGTCAGGGCGGGCATAATCCCATTGAACCGGCTATCCACGGAGTGCCGGTGCTGTTCGGGCCGCATATGGAAGATTTTTCCGAAATTGCCCAAGAGCTTCTTGATTGCGGTGGAGGGAAAACGGTCACCGTGAATTCTCTCACCGAAATGCTTGCATCTCTTCTCACTGATAAAGAAGCCCGAATGACAATGGGACAGGCCGCACAAGGGCTGGTGGAGCATCATCGCGGTGGAGTCCGTCGGCATGTCCATGCCGTTCGGAGCCTGCTTGCATTCAGCAATGAAAAACAATGAGAAGCAATGACAGCATCCGCCCGGAGTGTTACTCCGGGCGGATATATTTCGTCCCTTCAGGGCGGTCTCTGAAGAACCCTGAAAGGGTTCAACAATGTCAGCTCAGGGTAACACCCTGAGCATAAAGCGCGGATGACGACGGTGAGCAGTATACTATCCTTTCGTTTTTCCGTTGTGATCGCTAAACCCTTTCGTCAATGCCTGCGCCGGGCTGACCGAAATATCTTTCTTCTGGCCACCTTGGCCTTTCTCCTCGGCATCGTCTTCGCTCATTCCCGGCCCTTTGTTTTTGCAGAAGTTGTTGCTGGCCCCCTCATTATAGGCACTGTTCTTTTTTTGGCCGGCAGTGCCTTTGCCCTTTATCTGAAGAAAAAAACAAGCTCCCCACTTTCCCTTCTGCTCATCTTACCGATCTTTTTTCTCCTTGGGAATCTTGCCCTGCTGCATCATTCCAAACGGTCACAGACTGCCGGTCATATTGCGATCTTGCTCCAAGAACGCCATCAAGTCACCTTGGTGGGAACCTTGGAAACAATGGTTGAGGAAAGCGTGTTTGAACAGGACGGACAGGATGTTCTTGTTTCTCGGTTCGAGATCGAAGCGGAGGATCTCCTGCTGCACGGTAGCGGAACAAGCTGGCAGCCGGTTCACGGGCGTGTTCGCTTGTCTATGCAGGGAAGGGCGGATGCGCTGCAACCAGGCATGACTTTAATGATACCGGCCAAGGTCGGGCCGATAACAGACTTTAAGACGCCGGGCGTTTTTGATTATCAGGGCTATCTTGCTGTCAAAGATATTTTTCTCAGCGGCTGGGTAATCGGAGAGCAGGTGACCGTTCTCAGGGAGCAGGAAAAAACAGGTATCAGAAAAACGATCCGTTCGCTGTATTTTTTACCGGAACAGGTCCGACAACGGGTGAGCCGATTTATCAGGGATAATCTTTCTCTCTCCATTGCCGGAACCTATCAGGCCCTTCTTGTCGGCAGCAGGGCCGGGGTTCCACAGGAAATTCAGGAGCAGTTTAAGGCCACCGGCACCATGCATCTGCTCGCTATATCCGGTCTGCATATGGGCTTGCTTGCTCTCATGGTCGGGGCGATTATCGGTTGGCTGCTCAAACGCTCTGAGCAATTGCTGCTTCGCACCCATGTGCCGACTCTGACCCTGCTCGCCACCCTGCCCATTTTGTTCGGGTACAGCTTTATTGCCGGGATGAACACCCCGGTTTTACGAGCTTTGGTCATGACCTTGGTGCTCTTTGCCGCGCTCATGCTGCGCAGGCAGCATTCTTCCCCCCATTTGCTGGCTGCTGCGGCTCTGATTGTCCTGACGTGCAACCCGTTTGCCCTGTTTACCGCCTCTTTTCAGCTCTCCTTCAGTGCGGTTGCCGCCCTGATCCTGTTTCTTCCGGCCATATTGAACACACTGCCCTTATCTCCTGACATTGCATCGAAGCAAAAGGAGAGGCGAGTTGGGCCGGCCCGGCTGTTTCGTCTCCGGCAGGGCTTTATCCTGCCGGCCTTTTTGGTTTCCCTGACAGCAACCCTGGGAACCCTTCCCTTTATGCTGCTTCATTTCCATCGTTTTTCCCTGGTCGGGCCGGTGATGAACCTGCTGGTGGAGCCCTTTCTCTGTTTTTGGGCACTTCCCTGGGGTCTGGCTGCCGTTCCCTGTATTTTTGTTGTTCCGCAGGCAGCTCTAGTCCTGCTGAAAATCGGGGGGCTGGGTATTCAGGCGGGTCATTACTGTACAGCTGTCGGCAGTACCCTGCCTTGGGCTTCGTTATGGACCATCACTCCGTCAACGGTTGAGATCCTGTTGTACGGGCTGCTTATTCTGCTCTGGTTCCTCAGCTCGAAAATGGAAAAATTTTGCAAAATCACGCAAAGTGTCGTAATCGTCGGAGCTATCCTTCTTTTGCTTCATTTCACTTGGGGTCTCTTTTTTCCGGAAAGATCAAAGACCAGCAAGGTGGCTTATCTGGATGTGGGACAGGGGACGTCCAGTTTTCTCCAGATGGCAAACGGGACCCGAGTTCTTATTGACGGAGGAGGAAACAGAGCGAGCAGGCGCAATGTCGGCGAGCAGGTCATTGCCCCGTATTTATGGCAGCAGCGTGTCTGGCGATTGGATCAGGCCGTAATCACCCATCCGCACAGTGATCATTTTAACGGCATGGATTTCATTTTGGCCCATTTTCGTCCAAAAAAGCTTTTTATCAACGGCGATTCTCGGGTTGAAGGGAAATATCAGGAGATCATTGAACAGGCTGTCCGCCAAGGAACAGAGGTTGTTCTGCCTGAATCGGGCTACAAGATAGCGGAGCAGGGGGATGCGAAGCTGGAAATACTCGGCGGGGCCGTTCAAACCGGGGAGCAGGGAAGACTTTCAGTGAACGATGCATCCTTGGTGCTGCGCTATCGGCACGGGAGCAGAGCCTTTCTCTTTCCGGCGGATATCGGTAAAAAAAATGAGAACATCCTGGTCGTAAAGAAGGTTAATCTGACAGCGGATGTCCTGCTTGCCCCTCACCACGGCAGCAGCACGTCGAGCAGTGCCGCCTTTCTGGATGCTGTTGATCCTGCTGTGATTATTGTCTCTGCCGGAAAGTATGGGGAAAAATACTACCCTGCTCCGGTGAATTTCGCTGCCTGGACAGAGCGGGAGATTCCTGTGGTTGTCACCAGGGATCAAGGAACGATCAGCTGCGCAACGGACGGGGAGGAGCTGCGCTGTCTGGATTTTGCAGGCAGGGTTGTTTATGCAAGGGCAAAAGCTTCCGCCGCCGATACCGCCGAGCGGAAAGACTGACGTTCCGGGTTAACCGCCATTTTTATCGGTCAAGCGTGTGTCAGTTCAATACGGATCTGAGTGCTTCTCATGGGCGACGCTTTTTGCCGGGAAAGTGACATTGACCGGTTTTTTTGAAATATGCATCGAACACAGTCGGTTACTGTTGACTTTTTTTCGCGGTCATGTTCAAACAAGTGAGTATTTACAATTTTTTTTACTTCAGCATAATGAAAATCCTTGATGGCAAAAATCAGCAAATTTTTCGTTCTCTATCTTGTTCAGGCAGTCTGCCTTTGGATAGGCCTGGAAACTTCCACCTATCTTCAGGGGGATGCGCTTAAAGTCTTTCTTCAGGATTATTGGCTGTTCTTTTATGCCTTTCCCCTGCTGACAACTGTGCTCATCTTTAAAGAAGTGCAGGATGCTCCCTTATCCGCCCTTTTTTCGGGGCCGGAGCGGCAATGTCTGGCAGCATACAGTGAAGGGCAATCAGCTTGGAGATATAATCAATTTGCCTTTTTTTTCCGCAGGCGGCGGGCACTCTACCTGCTCATCTCCTCCATCCTTGTTTTTCTCAGCCTCCATGCTGTGTTTTTCCCTGACCTCAGTTCTGCTGTTAAAAACGCCGTTATTCTCTTTTCGGCATTCTTTTTTCTCGGTGCCAATCTTTTCGCCCTCCGCAGGCGAACGCTCCGTTCTCTGGAAATGCAGGAAAATCTCCATCAACTTGCCCATCAGATGCGCAACGAGCATTCTCAATTATTGAAAAAGCTTACCGGAAAAGAAAAGGCCTCGCCGGAAGACTGTCTCCGATATTTTTCTGAAATCTTGGAAGTGGCTAGGGGGTATCTGCGGACAATCACCGATGAAAAAAATATTGAACTGGCCGTCCGCATCGCCCTGCCGCATCAGGAAGAACAGGGCAATATCATCTATCAGACTCTTGCACGAACCGACGGTTTACAGGACAGCGCATGGCTTACCGAGTCGGTTCCCGCCAACGAAGGGATTCCGCGTTACTTGATTGAAGAGCGCGATATCTGCAATGTCCTGGTGTACAGGGATATCAAAAAAGCCGTCCGGGAAAAGGTCTTTCAGGAAGCAAAGGATGATGAATCGTTTGCCGAGAGAGTCGGAACCCTGGCAATTGCCCCCTTAAAGGCTTGGGATGGAAAGAAGAAAAGTATGATCGGAATGGTGTATCTGGCATCAGGAAGGAAAAAGACATTTCGTGAGGAGCACATTGACGGGATTCGCTTTCTTGCTGATATCCTGAGTGATGCGGTTGCCTCTTCCATAACAGTGAATCACATGCTTATCATGAAAGGGAATAAAAATGCACGACGCAGGCAACTTCTCGAAAAATATTAATTATTTTCGTGAGAAAATGGAAAAACGGGAAGACTATATGACCATGCATCTGCCGAGGATTTTTGCCAATAAGGCGGAGGATCTGTTCGGGAACCTTTTGTTTCCCTCCGGGAGGGAAGGTGATGAGAATTCTGATGAGGATTCAGAACAACTGGACTGAAGAAGGTGAGGTTCGCCCTCGTTGTTGAGCAATTTTCCGCAGAGTACTTGAAAAGAAAAAACATAACGATTCAAAGATTTCCGCAAAGATGAGTGATGCGGCAAAGGGGCTGCCTTCTTCCAATATCGGCAAATATATACAATTGCTCGGCCTGTTGCTTGCACTTGGTGTGGTCGGTTCTTCTTATATGAAGAAAGAGGGGGGAGAGGCGCATTCCGCTGCTCAATCCTCCGGGGACAGCACTGGCAGTCCCGCAGGCGGTTCAAGGGCGGAGAGATTGATCGCAGCCTTAGAGGGAAAAAATACCATATCTCTTGCTGAGCAGGTCCGCCCGGCAATCGTTTCCGTAAAAACATCCTGGGGAAGTGGTTCGGGATTTTTTATCAGGAAAAAATTTATTATTACCTGTAAACAGGTGGTTGAGCATGATCCGGAAAAACTGGCGGCATTGCGGAAGCGGGTACGTCGCAACAGGCAGCTCCTGGATCTTGAGGAAGAAAAATTAAGCAGCTATCAAGCACGTCTTAAGCAAATGGGCAGGGGCAGCTCGAAAGATGAGCTGAAGATCTTGATTCATGAGCGGGAAAAACATCTTGCTGATTTCAGATTCCGGCAGGAGAAAGACGAGCTGGATTTGACTGAGCAGGAAAAAGCATTGGAACATCCTGTGATAACAATCGTTTTGGCTGACGGTTCCGAGCAGAGGGCATCCTTGGTCCAAATGAGTCAGGATTATGATCTCGCTCTGCTGACCCTTGCATCGGTTCAGAACAGCCCTGTTCTTGAACTTTCTCCGTCTGACCTTCTTCTGAGATCGGGTGACCCTATATTTATTTTCGGCGGTTCTGCCGGCCCTGAAAAGAGGGTAACAACCAAGATTTTTTCCGGGTATCGGCGCGTGAGTGTGCGGAATCAGATGTTTCTTCAGATTAGTACGGAAATTCCTCAGGATAAGATCGGCGGGCCTGTGCTGGATGGAGCCGGGTATGTACGAGGCATTGCTACCGGGACGGTACAGGCCGGCAAGGGCGTAGGCTTTGCCATTCCTGTTGAAAGAGTATTTGATGAATTTGCGACAGTCCTTCAGCAGCAGGAAGTTAAGGCGATGTTGTGAATCTGTAGCGTGATGGAGGATTAATCTCTTTGAGATAGCATTATATTGTATCCTCTCTAAAATCCAGGGTAAAACATGCTCAATGACATTTTATCGTGCCATACCGGTTGATTATGAAAAAACTCCCCATAGGCATCCAGACCTTTGTCGACATCATGAATTGACTGTGTGCTATGTGAGGAGTCGCGTGCAGCGGGGGGCGTA
>MTKS01000085.1 GCA_004028495.1 Candidatus Electrothrix marina | reverse complement strand
CACGCAGGTCTGCCCCTACAATTCCATACCTGAAAACGGGGATTTTATTTCTTCTTGGTTTCCTTACACTTCCTGCACAGTGTAACTGCACTCGGCAATAATCTCCTCTCGACCATGCGGGCAATCATCCGGTTGCCTATTCGGGCATTCCGCATCGTACCATCTGTTTCCGGCAAGTGTCATCGCCTCATCCTTGGAGTTGGCTTTCACGGTGTACCTCTGCTGCGCCATCTTGCAGGTACAGGCTTCGGCTCGTTTCCCCGGTTGAATCTTTACCGTGTATTTCGGCATAATCAGAACCTCCTTGCTTACATTTTCTCTGAAAAACAAACTCTGCCTTGCAGCGGACAAAACAGACCGCCTGCAACGCTAAATGCTCCAACATAACATTATCCTTGATAAAGGAAAGAAAAAAGAAGGGCATGGCCTATGAAATTTTAGACTTCCGCCGCTCAACAGCGGTAGCTGTATAACAAGATTGCACCCGGTCAAAGCAAGGGGGAATCGCTGCCAATGGAAATCCGTTGGCTTTCACCGGAATATCCGCTATTATCACCTCATGATACGAGAAAAATAAGACAGAAAAACAGACCATCCCATCAGCAAAGGACAGCGCAGGACACCCATGACCAGCCCTTACATCCGCCTCTTTTCTTCTATCGACAAAAACGATACCGCCGAGGTTGGCGGGAAAGGGGTAAACCTGGGCGAGCTGACCAAAGCAGGCTTTCCGGTCCCTCCCGGTTTTGTGGTCACCGCACAGACATATAGCGATTTCTTTGCATCCCTTGGTCTGGAAAATAAACTGAATCAACTTGTCAAAGCCCAACCCAAAGAGCTGGAACAATACTGCGCCCCGATCCGCGAGACGATAACCTCGACTGAGCTACCTTCCCTTCCTTCCCAGGCCATTCTGAGCGCCCATGAGCAGCTTGTCCAGGAAAGAGGGGGTGATCTTCTCTGCGCCGTGCGCAGTTCCGCAACCACAGAAGATCTCCAGGGTGCCAGTTTTGCCGGGCAACACGGGACCTATTATTATGTTGACCAGAGCAACCTGCTCCATATGATCCGCTCATGCTGGGCCTCGCTCTGGAATACCGAAGCGGTCAGCTATCGCCTTGCCCGTGGAATTGAGCATGGTGCCGCGCAGATGGCTGTGGTGGTACAGGAAATGATCCGGGCTGAGGTTTCAGGCATCACCTTTACGGTCAACCCGGTTTCCGGTGCAGAGGAAATCGTCACCGAGTCCTCCTGGGGTATGGGAGCCGCCATTGTTGACGGCAGAGTGACGCCGGATCGCTATATCCTGGATCGCCACACCCTGCAACAGCGCGAACGCCGAATCGCCCGCAAGCACTTTATGGTTTCCTCCGCCCTCCGGGCCGGTGCCGAATCCCGGCTGGAAAAAATCCCCCCGGATATGCAGCGGCAGGAAACGCTGCCGTCCGATCACCTCAACACCGTAGCAAACTGGGCTGTCCGGGCGGAAGAACATTTCGGCAGTCCCCAGGATCTGGAATGGGCCATTGCCGACAATGCCTTCTATCTGCTTCAATCCCGTCCCATCACCGCGATAGGGGGCGACGAACGAACAGAAGACCCTGCGGGGCAGTATGTACTGGGCAAACCCTATATCGAGAATCTGACCGAACCGCTCACCCCGATGACGGCGGATCTGCTCTCTCGGGTGCTCTTTCCCGCAGCCCGTCTCATCGACGGACGACTCTACCTTGACCTCGGGTTTCTGCGGCCTCTTATTCCGTTCAGGCTTTCCGATCAAGAGGTGGCCGATCTGTTCTACGACCTGAGCATCAATATCCATCTGCCGCTCAGGCGGATTGCTTGGCTGAAGCTCCCTTTGCTCTTTCTCCTGCTGCTCTACGGATATCTCATCCTCGGTGTGCTCTTTGCCCGCACCCGCAAGATGCCCGATGATTTTATGGATCGCTTCAGAATCCTATGCCGGGAGGTAGAAAGTAACCCGAACTACGGTCCAGCCGAAGCCCTGCAACGCCTTTGGATCATGCCTAACTTACTTGATCCAATTGGCAATGCCCCCATGATGGCAAATTTTTCAGCGGCCCGCAGCATATTCTTTCCCGGCCTCTTAAAGATACTTACCCGGCATTGGCTGCCCTCTACTCACCCGAATACACTCCCCCGACTCTGCTCCGGCCAGAAAGGGGTTCTTTCCGCCGAGATGGGCCATGAAATCAAAGAGCTTGCAGAGGAGGCTGCTCGTTACCAACCTGTACGGGATCTGCTTCTGCACTCTTCAACAGAGCAAGTGCTGACCGATCTCCGCCAAGTGTCGGAGGCTGACCATTTTCTCCGCCTCTTTGATCATTTTTTAGCAAAACACGGGCACCGGGCCGTGCGGGAACTTGAGCTGCAATCTCCTCGCTGGGAGGAATGTCCGAATCAAGTCATCAGCATGATACGTAATTATCTCCTCGCGGACGTGGATCTGAGGCAACCAAAAAAAACACCTGCACAGAGTCGGGCCGCGCTGAAGGCCGCGCTGCGCCAGCAGCTTGCCCCCCTCCCCCTGGAACGCCTTTTCCGTCCACGCCAACGTCTTCTCAATTTCCTTCTTACCCAGGCAAGATATCTGATAAAACTCAGGGAGAATTCCCGATTTTATCATATTTTGGGTTTCTCTTTTGTTCGCAAAAAGTTGCTCAGCATTGAACGCGAATTCCTGGCCAAAGGTATCCTAAAATGCAAAAATGATATTTTCTTTCTCCAGCTGGACGAGGTCGGAAGTATGCAGAAGGGAGAGCTGAGCTGGCCTGATGTTGAAAACCGGCTCCGCCAGCGACGGCTGGAGCACGCCCGTTTTTCTCAAAAAACCCCTCGGAAAACCGTAGGGATCAACCTGCCGGAGAATCTTCAGCCGCCTCAACAGGCCACAGAAGACAGCTCAGTCCTTTACGGCCAATCCGCTTCTCCCGGATCATACGAGGGCATCGCCCGGGTTATCCTGGATCCCGGCGTGGATGCGGAATTACAGCCCGGTGAAATTCTGGTCGCCCCGTACACCGACCCTGCCTGGACCCCGCTCTTTCTCACTGCCGGGGCGGCAGTGGTGGAAGTGGGGAGCTATCTCTCCCATGCCGGAACCGTGGCCAGGGAATACGGCCTCCCCTGTGTGGTGGATGTCGCGGGATGCACCAAACGGATTCGGAATGGTGACCGACTTTCCGTTGACGGCGATCAAGGAATTATACACATTCTTGCAGAGCTGCAAGCAGAAGAAGAAGAGCACATCACAAACTAAAATGTCTTACAAGCTCCGCTGGATGCAGCGGGGCACATAGAAGAGATTATTATGATCGGAGAAAACAACATGCTGCTTGTCGGAAAAATTATCGTCTTTCTTCTCGGGATGGGGGTGGCTGTCCAGGTTCTGGCCGCATTCTATCGAATCCTTGATCTCCGGTACACAATCCGTACTGAGTACCCAAGGGTTATCCGGGGTATTTTATTCTGGGGCGGGCTCAGTGCGTTTATCGCCTTCCTGTTGGGCGACAACCTGCGCAATGCCTTTCTTTGGGGGCTGATTTTTTATCTTCCTTTTTACGTAACCAATTTTTTTATCCTTCAGTTCATCATAAGATATCGCTATAAGAAGGGAGAAAAAACAAGACATAAAGAACACCGGGAAGAATCAGATTAACCTTACGGAAGCCAGAAACAATTTATTTTTCCTCGTATAATTCAGGATACAGCTTTTTCGCGCAATCAGGACAGATACCGTGACTGAAGTCCGCCTCGGAATGCTCTCGTATATACGACTCAATCTGGTTCCAATACCCCTTATCGTCTCGTATTTTTTTACAGGAAGCGCAGATAGGCAGAAAACCGCTTAATACTTTCACCTTGGACATAGCTTCCTGCAGCTTTTCCGTTCGTTGCTCAACAAGCTCTTCCAACTCGTCCTTATATTGACCGAGTTCTTTTTCAGCGGCCAGCCGTTTTTTCATTTCATCCAAGGAATTCTTAACGATATAGAAAGACAGCAAGAGCGTGATCGCAATAATCACAATTGAGATACAGAGCAACCCCTTTGTCAGATGAGCAATTTCATCGTTGATTTCCTCAAAAAAAATGCCGGTACCGACAACCCATCCCCAAGGCTGAAAGAGTTTTACATAAGAAAGTTTGGGTATAATACGCTCAGAATTTTTTTTCCATTTCCAGTAATATTGCGCATAACCGCCGTTATTTTCTTTTGCCAAGGCAACAAATTCCTGAAAAAGATGTCGGCCTTCCGAATCGGTAAGATCCGTGAGATCCCTACCCTCCATCCGCTGGAAATGAGGATGCATAATCATGACCGGCTTCATATCGTTAATCCAAAAATATCCTCTCCCTTCAAATCCATAGCGGATTTCGCGGATCTGGTCTGTTGCCAGCTTCTGCCCTGCCTCTAAGGAAAGCTTGCCGGAGTTCACCAGTTGTTCATAATGTCCCAACATACTGAGAACGGTCTGAACTTCAGCGGAAATCAATGCTTTTTTCTGGGCCAGGAGGTTATGCTTAAACACCGGCAGAGCGACAGCGAAAAGGGTCACCACAAAGAGAAGAATGGTCAGAACAGAGGGGAAAACAATCCGTATCACCTCTTTTTTATAGAGCCGACCAGTCCCGTCGATAATGATGCGTTCACGTACTCTGTCAATCACCGTTGTTATCTTCAACACGCTCTTCCTCCCCTCCTCCATGATATCTGCCGACTGCGGGAAAATCCCCGGAGACCGCCGCATTCCCGGTCCCGACAAGGACGTTCGGAAAATCAGCCCTTATTCGCTTTCAGAATACAGTCAAGCTCACATGCCGCTGCATAGGCGGCAATTTCTTCTTGCAGGAATTGTACATAAGGACAATCGGTGACAGCAAGAAGAGAATTTCGCAGCATATATTTTCCGCTCTGTTCCATCGGCTCAGGCAGTTCAAGCGGTTCAAGAATGTAACTGAAGATCTGCGGACGGCGGCAGACCTGGGGGCGTTGCCTGTATACGGTGCAGCGTCCGTTCAGCTCAAGAGCGGGACAGGATGACTCCCTGGGCAGAATCATGCTCCAGCCGTTTCGCCAATGAAACAGTTCCGGGGTGCCGGTACCGCATTGATCCGCATCAGCACCGTGATAAAAAGGACGGCCATCGACCTGCAAAACACCATCATCCGTCGCCGAATCAAGGGCCAGCCTGCTCCGACTCTCAGGTGTGTCATGACGGAGAAGGGCAAAGAGTTCCGTTTCCGAAGCCTGCAAGGGAATCTCAAAGAATTCCTGGGCCATCCCTTTCGCCGGTCCGACGCAGCAGAGCGTGCAGTTGCAGGGCGCACAAAGCCGGGAGTTGATTTCCTCCAATTCCGTTTCCAAAATGCGCTGATTGATTAAAGCCGTACATGCCGTTACCGCATCCACCGGCTGACCGGACTCATCCACCACCTCTGCATCCAGCTCATCCGGTTGCCAGCCAGCACCCACAGCTCCTTGTTTTTCCAATAATTGCAGGTGATCAAGATAACGACGCAGCAACTTGTCCGGCTCCGTATAGACCGTATAAGCTGTCTCAATCGGCTCTGTCATCTCGGCAATGATATCTTCAACCTTTGCCTCGGGGCCGCTGAGCTGATACATGAATTGTACTATAAAGGCCAGCGGTAACACCGGCTGCCCCAGCAACGCCATTCCATCCTGAAGATCTTCTTTCTTCACTTTTCTCTTCACCTTCTGCTCTCCTGTTCTCCTGCATGAATCTGAAATTGCCTTTCAAAGTACACAAGATTCAGATCGAAAACAAGCAGGAGCGATGTTTTTTCTATGCACCCGGAATTGCCTTTCTCCTTTACAGCAGGCAAGAAAATTATTAGGTATCAGCGTGCGAAAAAAATATACGCGGTGAGCCTGATAAAAATGCGCTGACTCCGCCCCAAAACGGCGGAGCGCACAATCCGGGTGTTTTTTGCGGAATGTTGCAAACAGTAAAATATCATCCCCTCAATTTCGCAGAATAATTTTCCAAATTTACTTCTGACATACTTCCAAGAATGGCTATCAGAGAAATAATGACCTATCCTGCTCCGGTACTCCGGAAAAAAGCAGTACGAATAGAAGAGTTTGATAACGCGCTCCGAAAGCTGGCCGAAGATATGGCCGAAACTATGTACGATGCCCAGGGTGTCGGGCTGGCAGGCAACCAGATCGGTGTTGCCCGGCAGATAGTTGTGGTTGATATCTCGACCGAGGAGGATGAACAAAAATATATCGTCCTTATCAACCCTGTTATCTCCGAGGGTGAAGGTAAGGTCTGCGATCAGGAAGGATGCCTGAGCGTTGTGGAGTACAGCGCCAAGGTGGACCGCTTTCAAAAGATCAGGGTCACGGCCCGTGATCCGGAAGGAAAAGACCTGGATTTCATAGCCGAAGACCGCTTTGCCCGTATCATCCAGCACGAAGTGGATCATCTGCACGGCAAATTGTTCATTGACCGGATAAGCAGCCTCAAACGGGGATTGTACAAGAAAAAGCTGAAAAAAATTTTAAAAAACCAATAGAGAAATCAAGGAATGAGTGATCCTTTGCGTATCGTTTTTATGGGTACCCCCGATTTTGCCGTGCCTAGTCTTCATGCCCTGCTTGACTGCCCGGA
>MTKS01000084.1 GCA_004028495.1 Candidatus Electrothrix marina | reverse complement strand
ACGTACCTTCAAGGTACCGATGGAACTTCCTCAGCAGCCTCTGACCAAAGGCGAGTCAAAAAGTGCCTCAATAGCAGCAGCCTCGATTATCGCCAAGGTCACCCGAGACCGTCTGATGGCGGAATATCATCTTCAATACCCGCAATATAATTTTCAGCAGCATAAGGGGTACCCGACCAAGGCGCACCGGGCCGCTATTGCAGAGTTCGGCCCTTCACCTATCCACAGAAAGACCTTTAAGGGTGTTCGAGAATTTTACCGGGAAGGTACGCCAGAGGAGCAGGCAGAGCGGAAGCAGAAATGCTTGTGGGAGAAGTAAAACTCTTCAGAGAAAAAGCTTCTCCTCCATACAAAAAAGGCAATCCAGATCTGAATTGCCTTTGTCCTTTCTCAAGCGAAAGAATTATTTCTTCACACTTTCTCAGCTAATCTTACCAAAAGCAAAGCTTAAACCGGATATCCCCAGTCCTCCATCATACATTTAACAGCCTCTACACCAGAAAGCATCACAGGCTCAAAGCCGCCGCCAGGGTAGGACCATGCACCGGCAAGATAAAGACCTTCAATCGGTGTCCGTTGTCCAAATCTTGCAAGCCTCGTGAATCCGGAATTATCCATCGTCTGGTCATAGCCGTATATCGCCCCTTGCGTATTATTGGTAAAACGAACATTGGTTAACGGCGTAGAGGCCTCCTGCATGACGATCAAATCTGAAAGTCCGGGCAGTGCTTGTTTCTCAACAAAGCTGATAAGTTGTTCAGCAATACGGGCTTTCTCTTTGTAGTATTCTTTTTTGCGACGACGGTGGTGTCTTCCGTTTGCAAAATAATCCTCTTCAAACTTTTTCCATGGTTCATAACCGGAAAGCATAGAGAGAGTGAGGGTAAGGTGACCATCCGGAGAATATTCTGGTAATATTTTATCATGAGCCAATACGGCAACTACAGCTCTTTCAGGATCACATTGTAAGAGAGCGTCATATGCATCGTCGTGGTTGAAGCCGTAATGGAGCACACTATCCGATCCAAGCTGCTCGTAATACTCCATGAACGTACCATTATCCTTACTTAAATCTAGCCCTAACCAGACGTTAAAATGGCTTGTGCTCGGTTGCCCCGCAGCTACATTGTCCAGATAATCACTGAGGTAAACTGAGGAACCCTGTGGAAGAAGCTTCTCAAATGTCACAGGGACAGCGACATTACTCACTACAGCATGAGCATAGTATTTTTTGTAATGCCGATGACTACGACCTTTTTTTATCTTCACCCCGACAGCTTTTTCATCTTCAATAATGATCTCATCGACCTCGGTACTGAGAAGTACCTTGCCCCCTGCGGTTTTGATCGTTTCAACAAGAGCATCGCTTAGGCTGCTTGATGTCCCCTGAATATAAAATTTACCGTAACCGTAGTACATCCCGGTAAACCACAAATAGACCCACGCAGGAAGTTGTGAAGGCGGAAGTCCGTAATATGGCCATGACTGCCCCAGAATAGCTGTCAACGCTGGGGTTGTTATTTTATAGTCTTGAAAAAGCTGATCAAGCGTCTTGTCCATTATGCTATACCAAGCCGGATACAGCTCAGGGAACTGAGAAGGATCATCAGGCATCCCACCATCAGGTGAATAAAACTTATTAATATCAGCGAGCAAACCTGCCCAGCAATTCATGTATCCCAAAAATCCTGGTTGGTGCAGATCAGTAGACTCTAATTCTTCATCTACTGCCAATTCATCCGCTGTCAGCATACCGCCGAACGAATTTAGGAGGGCAGCATAGGCGTTGCTTAGGGCTACACTGGGGTTAGCCTGTCCAAACTCATCTCGCGGTGGCTGTGGAAGATCAAGAGGAAGGCCCGGATATCGTGAACTCCAGCTAAAATCATGCGGTACAAAGGTCAGTTTATCCGCTATACCGAGCTGTCCCAGCACTTGCTGACTCAGGGGCATACCGCTTACCCCGTGCAGGGAAGCTTCACAGGTGAAACCTTGGCGTTCGAATGAAGTCGCGTACCCCCCTGGTTTACGATTTTTCTCAATCACAAGAGGCTTAAATCCCTGCCTAGCAAGTAATGCGGCACAGGATAGTCCACCAAGCCCGGCACCTATTATAATCGCATCATATTCACCTCTACCTTTTTTTCTTCCACGCGCAAGGGCACTTGGACATTGCCAGTTCACGAGTGCCGCTGCCGAGGCCATTGCCGATATTCGTAAAAAATCTCTGCGCGAAATCATATTGCTACCCTTTTTTTCTTGTGCGGTTAATTTTGCTGGTGCTTCCTATGAGATATATGAGCAAGTACTCCTTGTTAATAAACTATAGTGATATTGCGCAAAAGGCAATGGGGAAAGAGTAGGGGGGAATCGGGTATTTTTTACACCTACAAACAAGGACACCCTATGTAACGCTTCAAATTAATTGCTTTTTATTTATACCGGCGAAAGCGCAGGTATGTCTACAACCAGAGCACGCTTTCGCGACCGTAAATCTGGGCAGGTCGCTTAGGAATGTAAAAAAAATAACTTCCCGATTTGCTCGACTGTTTTATTGAGAACATGCCTGTCGTTTTTGATCAGTTCCTGCAAAAATGGCAGTTATAGGGGGGGGGAGTTTTTTTGAAATCTGGAAGTTATTAATTTTTTATTCCTTAACGCGAACCGCCTACTCAAAATAATTATAGGCTTTGTACCCTTTTTGACGAATCATCTGGTCACGCTCGGCCATCTTCAAATCCTCGATAACCATTTCCTGCACCATCTCGGAAAAGCTGATCTTCGGCTCCCAGCCTAATTGTTCTTTTGCCTTGGCCGGATCACCCAAGAGAGTCTCCACCTCTGTAGGACGAAAATAGCGCGGATCAATTTGCACAATTGTTTTGCCGCTTTTTTCTTCAATGCCGATCTCATCCAAGCCCTTGCCTTGCCAATTCACTGACATGCCGAGTTCTGCCGCCGCAATTGCAACAAATTCCCGTACAGAATGCTGCACACCGGTTGCGATGACATAATCCTCCGGTTTCTCCTGCTGCAACATCAGCCACTGCATCTGAACATAGTCTTTTGCATGTCCCCAGTCCCGCTTGGCATCCAAATTACCTAGATAAAGCGCATCCTGCAGTCCCAGCTTGATACGGGCCAATGCCCTGGTAATCTTGCGAGTGACAAAGGTTTCTCCACGAAGAGGTGATTCGTGGTTGAAAAGAATCCCGTTACAGCAATACATATCATAGGCTTCCCTGTAATTTACCGTAATCCAATAGGAATACAGTTTTGCTACGGCATATGGAGAACGTGGGTAAAACGGGGTATTTTCGGTCTGTGGGATTTCCTGAACCTTTCCAAAAAGCTCTGAGGTTGAAGCTTGATAAAAACGGCTTTTCTTCTCCAAGCCGAGGATCCGGATAGCTTCAAGCAGCCGCAACGTGCCGAGGGCGTCGCTGTTGGCAGTATACTCCGGCGTCTCAAAAGAAACCGCCACATGGCTTTGCGCCGCCAGATTATACACCTCATCCGGCTGAATTTCCTGCATAATTCTAATAAGATTAGTGGAATCAGTCAGGTCACCGTGATGAAGACGAAAACGAACACCTTTTTCGTGGGGATCCTGATAAAGATGGTCCACACGGTCCGTGTTAAACAAGGAGGTTCGCCGCTTGAGACCGTGAACCATATACCCTTTTTCAAGGAGAAACTCTGCAAGATATGCTCCGTCCTGCCCGGTTACTCCGGTAATAAAAGCTTTTTTCATATGTCGTCAGCCGATCAGGTGTCGATTCCCCGTAAAAAATTATCAAAATAGGCGATGGTCGGGACCAGCCCTTCCCGCAAGGAAACTTTGGGTTCCCAACCGAGCTTTTCCTTTGCCAAGGAAATATCCGGTTGGCGCTGTCGCGGGTCATCTTCCGGAAGAGGCTCAAAGATAATCTCCGATTTTGAGCCGGTCAGTTCTATGACGTTTTCCGCAAGTTGCAGGATAGTGAACTCACCGGGGTTGCCGGTGTTCACCGGCCCGGCAAAGCCGTCCTCCGTATTCATCAAACGAACAAAAGCCTCTATCAGGTCATCGACATAACAAAAGGATCTGGACTGCGAACCGTCCCCGTATATTGTTATGGAGCGTCCCTGCAAGGCCTGAACAATAAAATTAGAGACCACTCGACCGTCATTGGGATGCATCCTCGGACCATAGGTGTTAAAAATCCGAGCCACCTTGATATTCAGATTATGCTGGCGACGATAGTCAAAAAACAGGGTTTCCGCGCATCGTTTTCCTTCATCGTAACAGGAGCGGATACCGTTCGGATTGACATGCCCCCAGTATGTTTCCGGCTGCGGATGCACCTTGGGGTCTCCATAGACCTCGGAGGTTGAGGCCTGAAAAATCTTGGCCTTGACCCGTTTGGCCAGTCCCAACATATTAATGGCCCCATGCACTGAGGTCTTGGTGGTCTGCACCGGGTCAAACTGATAATGGACAGGAGAGGCCGGGCAGGCAAGGTTGTAAATTTCGTCAACCTCAATATAAAGCGGAAAAGTCACATCATGACGGATCACCTCAAAATAGGGATTCTTCAACAGATGAACTATGTTCTGTTTGGTTCCTGTAAAATAGTTATCCAGACAGACAACCTCATGTCCGTCCGCCAATAATCTCTCACAAAGATGGGATCCAAGAAAACCGGCTCCGCCGGTAATAAGAATCCGCTTTTTCTGTTGCACAGCCTTCATACTGCTCCTGTCTCACGTTCTCGTTTCTGAAAATATTTGCCGAAAATATCAAGGGAGGTAATATCGGGAACCAAATGAATGCCTCATGAAAAATCAGCAGCAACAGAACGGTGAGGCAACAGACAGATGATACAACCTATCTGACTTCTGTTATCAAATTTCCCGATTTAAAATATGGTGCGCCCGGCAGGATTCGAACCTGCGGCACCCAGATTAGGAATCTGGCGCTCTATCCTACTGAGCTACGGGCGCAAAAAAAGATGGTTGAAAAAAAAGGGTGTATTTTTACCTGAAAGCGTCTTAAAAAATGCCGCCGTGTTCAAGTTCAGCCGGGAACACTCTCTCTTCCCGACTCTTCTCATCAGGGCGTATAATGCAGTTCCTGCCGATTCTCATTTCCGCCGGAATCGCTGCTCCCTTGCCGAGCAGGGTGATGCCGCTGTATAAATGGGTCGGATACTCCCGGTTGGAAATGCTCTTCGCCTCCTCATCGCCGTATCCGACAACAGCTCCTTCTCCGATATGCACCTGTTTATCGCAGACCGACAAATCCACCCGAGCACCTGCCTCAATCACGGAATCTTCAAGAATAACCGAGTCTCGGACAACGGCTCCTTTGCGGACAATCACCCCCGGAGACAGCACCGAGTTCAGCACGGTACCCTCAATAATACTTCCGGATGAAATCATAGAGGACTGCACCGTACATCCTTCCGCAAAACGGGCAGGAGCCCTGTCCATAGCCCGTCCGTCCGCCTCCGTGTTGGGCCGTATCCCCCATTCTTCCGGTGAAATTCCGGAGTCGGCATGCAAAATATCCATATTTGCATCCCAATAGGACTGAATCGTGCCCACGTCCCGCCAATAGCCGTAAAAAGGATAGGCATAGACCTGTTTCTCTTCAATCGCCCTGGGAATAATATGCATACCGAAATCAACCTCCTCCCGATCACCGGAAAGGGCTTTCAGCAAATATTCGGTGTCAAAAACATAAATTCCCATTGAAGCGAGGTTGGTTCTCGGTTCTTCGGGTTTTTCTTCCCAATCGACAATACGATTTTCATCATCGACAATTCCGGCACCGAACTGATGAATCTCACTCTTCGGCACCACCATCATGCCGATGGTTACTCCGGCGTTTTTTTCGCGATGGTATGCAATCATATCATCAAAATCCATCTGATAAATATGATCGCCGGACAGAATAACAACCTGCTCGGACTGATTGCCTCTGATAAAATCAATGTTTTGGCGAATAGCGTCCGCTGTCCCTTTATACCAATCCGAATCTTTCTCGCCGGTGCGGGGCGGCAGGATTTTAATCCCGCGCGTTCTTCCTGTAAAATCCCAGGCCTCACCGGTCCGGATATGACGCATCAAGGACAGGGGCTTGTACTGGGTCAGCACCCCGACCCGAGTCAGGCCGGAATTCATCACATTGGACAGGGAAAAATCTATGATCCGATACAGGCCGCCGAAAGGCACTGCCGGTTTAGCCCGATGCCCCACCAGGATATTGAGACGACTGCCGACACCGCCGGCCAGCAAAAGCACCAAAGCATCCTTTGCTTCTCTCATTGCAGTTCCTCCATATCCTCCAGCCCGTTTTCCGGCCATTTTTCTTCCTCGATACCCGGCGCAACCGAGCATCCGCAACCGATGGTCATATTATCAGGAACATGATTATTCCAGCCGATAACCGTCACCCGACTGCCTGCTTTGCTGTCTGTCCCGGTATCTGTTCCGCAACCGCCGACCCGCACATGAGCACCAAAGGTTGTGTTGACATCGCTCACCACCTGCCGGAGTTGCCCGCCCTCTTTGACCAGCGTGTTGAAAAAAAGTACGGAATTTTCCACAACCGCCCCTTTTTCCACCCGAACACCGGGAAACAGGATAGAATTTTTTACTGTGCCGTCAATAATGCACCCGTTATAGGCCAGGGAATTATCCAGGACACCTTGCGACCCGACTTTCAAGGGTTGGCAG
>MTKS01000083.1 GCA_004028495.1 Candidatus Electrothrix marina | reverse complement strand
GAAGAACCGAAAAAGTCTCTGGTGGTGGCTGGAACCCACGGCAAAACCACGACCTCGTCCTTGTTGGCCACGGCCCTGTATCGGGCAGGCTACTCGCCCGGTTTCCTCATTGGCGGCATTGTTGAGGCCTTTGGCCGTAATTATCGCCTCGGGGAAGGAGAACATTTTGTCGTGGAAGGGGATGAGTACGACACGGCCTTTTTCAATAAGGTCTCCAAGTTTCTCCATTACCGCCCCCATTTCGCCATCCTCACCTCCATTGAGTTTGATCACGCGGATATCTTTGCTGATCTTGAAGTGATCAAGGACTCCTTTGCCCGCTTTGTCAGCCTGATTCCCAAATACGGAGCCTTGGTCGCCTGCATGGATGATCCTGTGGTTGCCGAGATTGCAGCGCAATGCACAGGTCCGGTCATTAGCTACGGGACCGGCAAAGATTGCTCCTGGCAATTACGCGACTTGACGGCCAACGGACTCAGCTCCTCTTTTGCTGCATACAAGGATGATGTTTTATTCGGTACATTCACCCTGCCCATGCCGGGTCGTCATAACGGGCTCAATGCCTTGGCTGTGATTGCCCTGATGGATCATCTCGGGATCAGTCAGGATGCTATCAGAGAAGGGCTGGCCTCCTTTGAGGGGATCAAGAGGCGGCAGCAGATCCGGGGAGAGGTTGACGGTATTACGGTGATTGATGATTTTGCTCATCATCCCACTGCGGTCCGGGAAACTGTACAGGCTCTGCGTCTGGCCTGGCCGGATCGCCGCCTGCTCATTGTCTTTGAACCGCGAACCAATTCCAGCCGGCGGGCTGTGTTTCAGCAGCAGTATGAGCAGGCCTTTAACGGGGCTGATCAGGTTATTGTGCGGGAGATTGTTCCGCTGGCCAATGTGCCTGTTAAAGAGCAGTTTTCCTCCCAACAATTAGCAGCTGCCCTGGATAACCAAGGAATCCCTGCTGAATATTTTCCTGATACAGCAGCTATCCTCTCCTTTCTTGCGGCGCAGGTCCGGTCAGATGATGTTGTTGCAATTCTCTCCAACGGTGGCTTTGATAATATTCATGAGCAGCTGTTGGGGCTTCTCAAGGAGAGGAACACGCATGAATAAGTATTGACGGAACCGGGCAGACACGCAGGTCTTTGCCCCTACAGCCCTGCACCTGAAAAGGAGATTTTGTTCTCAAGATCTCTGGATCTGCTCCATACCGCGAACGCTCTTTTTCCTTTTTCCTGCCCGTTCCGGAAAAGCAAAAGATACTGTCTTCTTCGCTGTAAACCATGTATACTTCCGATAACACATTGTGGCTCAAGAAGGGCCTGTGAACCAAAAAAGGAGGTGGAGATAATGAGTTTAATTAAATGGAATGACAGCTTTAGTGTTAATGTGGTGAAAATTGACCAAGAGCATAAAAAACTTGTGGAAATGATCAATGAACTCACTGACGCCATGAAGGCCGGACACGGCAAGGATGTTCTCGGAAAGATTCTGGACGGGCTGATCAGCTATACGGCCTTCCATTTTAAAACAGAAGAGCAGTATTTCAGGCAGGTGAAATATCCCGATGCTGTTGCGCATAAAAAAGAGCATGTCGCCTTTGTGCAGAAGGTAACTGATTTTAAAAAGGAATTTGATGCAGGAAGGGCAACCGTATCTGTCAATATTTTGCAGTTTCTCGGCAAATGGTTACAAACCCATATCAAGGGGACTGATCAAAAGTACAGCAGTTTTCTTAACGAAAACGGAATTCGCTAGCGTATCCTCTTTTCTCTCCCACGAGATTGGGTGCAGATAAAAACCGGGGCGGAACGCCGGACCCGTGTCCGCCCAGTTGCACACAGTCTCTCTCTCATGTTTTTTCGTGGTGCCTTTATTTTTTCTTTACCGAATTCCCTGCATTCGGGCCTGCAATATCCTCTGCTCCCTGCTGAACAATAAACATCGCTGCAATAATCAGTCCGACTCCCGGCAATACCTGCACAGAAGGCAGGGGATGGCCAAAAGCCCATTCTATCAAGACGATGAACGGCGGATAGAGATAGCTATAGGCCATGACCCTTGTCGGTCCCAGAGAAAGGGTGCAGAGCTGACTGAGGAAAAAAGTTATTATTGTTGAGAAAATAGATAGGTAGATAATGCCGCTCCAGATTTTGAGCTGCACGTTCCCCCAGGGAACCGACAAAAGCTGGTATCCGGAAAAGAGGAGAAGCCAGCCGCAGCCGGTGACCAGAATCCAGAAGGTCATCAGTGACATGGGTTCTTCCTTATGGAATAATTTGACCAAGGGGGTGTAGAAGGCCATGAGCAGGCAGCTACCAAAAAAAATCAGATCGCCGGAGTTGAGATTAAAGGCGAGCAGCTCGGCAGGACTGCCGCGAAACAGGACCCATGTCGCGCCGAGAATGGCCGGAATCATAGCGATAAGCCTGTACTTTCCCAGTCGCTCCTTGAGGAGTACTGCGCTATACAAGCCGGAGATACTCGGTACAAGGGTGAAAATCACCCCGGTGTTCAGGGCCGTGGTAGATCGCATGGAGAGAAACATGAGCCAGAAAAAACCGGTCAGGGTGAAGCTGATGCAGGCATAGCCGAACAGGCGTTTTTTCTCCGGCAGATGCAGCCCGTATTTGTAATGGATATAGGGCATCAAGAGCAGGGCTGCGATAACGAAACGCAGCAGGGTGAGGACTGCGGGGTTCATGCCGTCGGCAATGGCCTTGCTCACCGTGAAGGAGGTGGAGACCAGAGCGGCGGTCAGCAGCATCATGGCGTGAATTGACCAGAGTCGCTTTTTTTTATGCTTTAGGGGTAGGCTCATTACTGTGCGTTTAGTCTTCCGTTGTAAAAAATGAAATGAAGAGAGGGGAGGAGCTGGAGGGTAATCACTGACAGGCTTTGCTCTGTAAATTTTTGCTCAGTAAACAAAGCCTGTCGAGAAAAGGGTGGATTACTGCAGCACGTTATTTCAGCAAAAGTAAAAAGATAGCAGGCAGGAATCCTTTAGAGTTGGCGGGAGTGCCGGATGACAGAGAGAAGGTGCCGTAACTTGTCAGCCCGCTTCCGGTTGCCCATATTGCTTCATTACTGCCCCCATGTGCAGAGGTTGCCTGTGCTGTCCATGAGCCTCCGGTCTGTAAATATACATCAGGAGTCGTGTTGCTGTTGCTTTCGGCAGAACGATAGTAAAACTTGACATCAGCAGTCTGGCTGCTGGTCGGGGTCACTGTATAACATCGCTTGACACCGGCGGCAGGAATACCTGAACCTGAGCAGGTCTGGTTCCCTTTAATCTCAACGGTTGTTTCGCCCATACTGCCACTGCTCGGCGTGATTTCAAGACCATAGTACTTGTCACTTGTGCCAGCTGCGTTTTTAATCTGGCCAAAGGCGGTAGTTGTGCTGTTTGCTGCTGTCTTTGTCTGCTTTAGAGCACCGTTGTTGGTCACTGCGCCCTCTACGATAACGGAGTTTGTCAGAAAATCAATCGTTCCGCCATTATCTGTTTGCAGGTTGTTGTCGATCCTGACATCGCCGCCAAACGTCGTTGTTCCTGACGACACGAGCAGGTTGTAGAAGGAAATGCTTCCAACGCCGGTTAAGGAGATATCATCGAATGATGTATAATCATTTCCAGCTTGCTGTGCGCGGAAGCCTATGTAATAGGTACCGCTTGTTGCAACGGTTATATTGCTGATGGTACGAGTTTGATAAGCAATCGTTGTCTCGCTGGATTCGCTGCTGAGAATGGTCGTCATGGCTGCTGAACTCTGAGCAGTTCCCAAATGAACAGAGACGGTTTGCGGACTGAGTAATCCATCATTGTCAGTCCAGTTCTGCCGAATAGCAACATCATATTGTAGCTGATATACCGCACCCTTTTGTAAATTCAGCGCAGGTGTGTACAGATAGCCGTCTGTTTGACTGCGCCAACGATTTGCCGCCCCGTCACCATCAACAATTAAATCACACTGATAATAGTCCCCGTCGCTATTTGCCCAACCGCTGGGCTTTCCAGAGGTACAACTGCTTGTATTATTATAACTGCTGAAATCTTCATTCAGTAATGAAACGCTTGTTACCTTGTTCACCGTTTGATTACTGCCGTCAAAGACCACTGTGGATGTTCCTGAACTGGTAAAACCGGTCGCGTCATCTTCTGTCCAGTTGCCCGCAAGGTGTATTGCATATGAGCTGGCATCAAAGCTCGCTCCTGCTTGTATATGCAGATTCCCATCAATATCCAAATTCCCTTCTAAGGTCACAACGCTGGTATCTGCACCGGTGCCGATCTGTACATTTTGAAATGCAGACGAAGAGGTGACTGTTACGCCGATGGGGCCAGCAAAGACAACTGTACCGCCTGTGGCGTTAAATCCGCCGTTATCTTCCCAACTCCACCCTACAATTAATGTACCCGTTGTCATATTCAGGGATGCTCCATCTGCAATAGTCAGTTCGCGGGCAGACGCTGTTCCAGAAATGGTGGGGTAATTTGTCAGCCCTGCTGGAATATAAACGTTATCATAGGAACGGGGTACCCGACTAACCGGTTCTGTATCACCGGGGGCACCTTGGTTAAAGCTCCAGTTGCCGGCTGTTGCCCAGTTTGTGTCAATAGTGCCGGCCCAGGTCACTCGGCTGTCACGAAATCGGGAGGTGATCAGGGCTTTTGTATTGAAGTTTGTGGTATTGTCGGCATCACATTCTATCCCCGGACGTGCATCGCCTACAGCGCATGCTGAACTTGTGCCGGAAGGAACGCCGGTTGCGCCTCCATTATAACTGACTGCCGGGTTGGAGAAATTCGGGATGGTTGGGCATGAAATACCAAGGGCTGTACAACGGCTACTGTAGGACATAATCGTACGAAATTCATTAATCGTGTCAACATAGCCATGAGCGATAGTGGCTGGCAAGGTGCTGCTGTTTTCATACCAGTCATGTTGGCTTCCCATGTTATGACCCAGCTCGTGGGCAAAAGTAGCTCCGGACAAACAGGCCGTCATGGTTGAAAACGCGAATGTATTCCAACCGACATCATCATCATTGCTTGTTTGCACATAGGCAAGGCCTCCACAGTTAGAACCGGTGTATGGGGGGATAAACATCACGAGGTCGGCGTGATACTCGTCACGTTTATCATGAAGCCCGGTAATCAAGCCTTTTTGGGCGGCCTCTAAATCTGTATTCAAAGATGTGCTGTCTGGGTCTGTATAATTATAGCCATCAACATTGCCTACCAGCCAGACCCGCTGATTGATCTTACTGTTTTCGTAGGCTTGGTTAGTATAGGCGATAAAGAGTTCAGCATAGCTCTGCGCATCGGCGGCAGCCACGGAACCGCCTGATGCATCCTGGTCATAAGCGACATATACGTCAATTATTGAACCGTCGTCATTCGATATTTCAACTGCACTTGACTCGACATCGTTCATGAGCAGATAGGGTGCTGTGCCGGGTGTTGCGCTGTCAGGGATAACAAAGTCGTCCTCTCCTGAAAGAAAAGCATTTGCTCTGATCTGTTCGATGGTATGCGTTCCTTCAGCGTTCGGTCGTATCGAAAAACTGCCGACATTCGGTACTTCAACGAGGCCGTACACACTGCTGTTACGAACAATAAAAATAGCCAGACTTGCCGATTGACCTTCTATATTGCCAATCCAAGTGAGACTCCCTGAAGCATTCTTGTAGTTCTTTTTATGTTTTGCTTGAACGATAAGATCATCAAACAGGTTTAACTGAATATAAGGTGAAGACTCTGTTCTTGTGGGTTGGGCTTGCTTGCTCTGCGAGACAAATTGCTGTTGCCCACCAAGTTGCGTAATATCAACCTGAACAGCACGACTGCGGGCTACAGTATCCGTATCATCACGGTAGGCATAGTCGCGAGAATCAACTTCGGTAAATAAGCTGTTCTGTTTATTAGGTGAAGTTGCAGTCTGTGCATTTACTGCGAAAAGTAATGTGAGTGTACAGGCTGCGAGGAATACCCAACAATGTAGCAGGAACAGGTGTGGATCATGTATTGCACCTGTTGTGCTGAGATCAGCACGGTTTTGCATTGATACCGATATTTTCTTTTTCATAGACTCCTCCGTTGAGTTGCGTCCTGATGCAGGACATTGAAAAGAATAAAAGCTCCTCGTGCAACGACTTGGAACAACTTGGGATGCTCTACTTCAGGGTCAGGCGACTGTCTGGGAAAAGATGTTCAGTCCTGCTCTTCTCCGATGAAGGATCCATCATGTCCAAGACTACGAAAAACAGTTTGATTTGTTTGCGGACGAGGAAAGCGGTCAGCTTGTTTCAGGTATTTTATCACACGGGACGCAAGAGGTATACAAAGCTGTGGCTGGAATTTACAGGGCATTGAGTATTTTTCTATCGAGCTGAAAGGTCGTTCCGGCTGCTGTTACGAGCTTCAATTCAAAAATTCAAACAGCTTAGTCAGGGGGGGGGAGGAGATTTTTCAGGTTGTTGCAGGGGCGGCCAAACTCTATTTCAAGCGGTTGGTTTTCTGTTTGGGAAGAGTTGCCGTTCAAGGCGAATTTGCCGGATTTAAACGTCAGGATTTTTTGACTGTCATTGTGTTGAGTTGTTGCGCAATGCTGTAAGGGCACGGTGCTTTGTGCCCCTGTAATTGCCACCCGGCGCGTTGCACCGGGCTGGTTGCCCATACCGCAACGGGGTAACATTTAACGAGCGCAGGGTAACACCCTGTGCGGAATGCGGGGAAACACCACGAGCGGTTCACGGGGG
>MTKS01000082.1 GCA_004028495.1 Candidatus Electrothrix marina | reverse complement strand
TAGCCACGCATGCCTAACAAACCGGAACAAAACTCATCTCTCTCTGATTTGCTTTTCGACAAATTGCTGTATTTCTTCCTTGTCCGGCAGTTCAAGCTGATACTTAGAAACGAATAGCTCATTATCCATACCGGCCAATGCGTATTGCACCAGCGCATGATCCTTTTCTGTACAAAGCAGAAGCCCCACAGGCGGATTGTCTCCTTCAGTCATCATGTTGCGCCTGTACCAGCTTACATATGTATTAAGCTGCCCGATGTTCTCATGACCGAACTTTTCCAGTTTCAATTCAAGCAGGATATGGCACTTCAATATGCGGTGATAAAAGACAAGATCAACAAAATTATGGGTGTCACCTATGAGAATGCGCTTCTGACGTGCCTCGAAACAGAAACCATGACCTAATTCGAGAAGAAAATCCTGCAATTTATCCAGAAGCTGATCTTCCAAATGAGACTCGCTCATAACCTCAACCGGTTTCAAGCCGAGAAACTCAAAAACATACGGATCTTTTATCGCGAGTTTCGGGTTTGCTTTTTCCGCATCACATTGTGTCAGTTCAGCCAGTTTCTTTTTATTTATAGAGAGTTCAGATCGTTCATAATAAAGGCTGCCTATTTGTCTTCTCAATTCGCGGACCGACCAATTCCCGCGCATACACTCAATTTCGTAAAAAGATCGCTGGGCAGGATTGTCGCATTTCAACAGTTCTACAAAATGAGTGAAGGAGAGGCGGGCAAGAAGTTCCTGTCCGGGAACGATTAAAACTGAAAGCGCAAAATCCCTTTCCACGGTATCTTCATGAGACGACTGAGATAACAGCTTTTCACTCAATTCGGGAGTCAGTGAATCCCGAATTTGAGGATAGACCTGATAAAATCTTCTATAGCGCCGTAATTCCCTTTCTTCCGTCCTACTGACTCCCTGTTTTGTCAAGTGGATCGAAAGACGCTGCAACAGTTTTTCACCATACGTGGCTCTATCTTCTCCGTATTGTTCATATTCGGTAATATGATAACCGATAAACCAGTTACGCAGAGTAAGACTGTAATTAACGGCACGCCCTGCCCGGACGGCAAGTTCGCTGTCAATATCCCGGATAGACAGAATTAAATCTGTAAACGTCAGTTGTTGTTTCATTTCAACGGACATGCTCGTGTCATCCAAGTTTCTTGTACGGAAGCCGCATCATCCCCCTACCCCAACATCCCCACAAACCGCTCCCAAAAATCAGGAAAAGACTTAGCCACGCATTCCTCGCCGTGGACTTTCACCCCAGGAACCCCCAACCCGGCCACGGCAAAGCACATAGCAATCCGATGATCCTCAAAGGTCGCGATATCAGCCCCGTGCAGATTGGCCCCGCCAGCCTGCCCGTGAATGATCATCCGATCCTCTTCCTCTTCGACATTGGCCCCCATCTTCCGCAGCTCACTGACCATAACCGCCAGTCGATCACATTCCTTGATGCGAAGATGGGCGATATTATGAATCACCGTGGTTCCCTCAGCAAAGGCCGCCACAACAGCCAGCGTCGGCGCGACATCCGGCATATTGCCCATATCCACCTCAATTCCCGTCAGTTGCTCCGGCCCCTGCACGGCAATGCCCCCTTGGAGTCGTTCCACCTCGCAGCCCATCCGCTCCAGCAGAGGAACAAGCAGGGCATCCCCCTGTAAGGAAGGCACCGGCACATTGGCAACCGTGACCTTTCCGCCTGTCACAGCGGCGGCGGCCCAGAAATAAGAGGCCCCGGAGGCATCCCCTTCAATCTGATATCGGGTACCACGATAGCAACCTTGCGGTATGCGAAAATGATTCATGCCCGGAGCGACCTCGCACCAGATGCCGAAAGCTGCCATCACGGCCAGGGTCATCTTGACATAGGGCTGGGAAAAGACCTCCCCTTCCACGGTCAGCTCGGCCTTTTCATCTGCATACGGAGCAACCAGCAGCAGGGAGGAAAGGTATTGACTGGACTTCCCTTCCGGCAATACGGTCTCTCCGCCGGAAAGTCCGTCAGCATCAATAGATAAGGGAGGACAACCGTTGGCCGCCTCGCTCTGAATCTGCACTTGCCAGCCCCGCAAGGCTCGGATAAGAGGTTCGATGGGCCGCTCCGCCATGCGCTCTCCGCCGGTAATTCGGAACCGCCCCTGCCCCAAGGCGGCAACAGAGGTCAGAAAGCGGGTGGCTGTTCCGTTATTGCCGAGAAAAATATCCTGCTCCGGTGCCTGAATCCTGCCCCCGGATCCTTGAACCACCCAGGCTGCGGGATCGCTATCATCTACCGCTATGCCCATCTGGCGAAGAGCGGTCATGGTGTAGGCCGTGTCTTCACTGGCAAGCGGGCCGATAAGGGTCGATTCGCCACAGGCCAAGGCAGCCGCGATGAGGGCGCGTTGGGTCAGGCTCTTTGAGCCGGGTACTTGGACAACGGCATCTAAGGTATTAACCGGGGTTATTTCTCTCATTTTTTTATAACGTCAGGGATTCAACAGGAAAAATTTTACCTTTTGTCTACAGGGTTCTGTAGGGACACGGCACGCCGTGCCCTTACGTAACGAAAAAACATCGCGAATTCAGACAATGGTCCGTCGACGGAGTTCTTCTTCCAGGGCAGAGCGCATAATAAGCTGAGGAGGCCGTCCCCCGGTCCAAATCTTAAACTGGGCAGCCCCCTGATAAAGCAGCATGGACAGACCATCAATAGTTTGGCAGCCCGCAGCCTTGGCCTCCCGAAGTAATCGGGTTTCCAAGGGAGCATAGACGATATCCATAACCACCGAGAATCCCGATAAAAGAGAGGGAGGCACCACAATACCCTCATTATCCGGTTCCATTCCCACCGAAGTGGTGTTGATCAGCACATCCGCCGAAACGTCAGCGACTTCTTCTAAAGGGATAAAGGAGCAACCAAGCCAGTCGGCAAGAGCCTTGCCGGTTTCCGCAGTTCTATTGGAGATAATCACCTCCGCCCCGGCCTGAACCAGGCCGAATCCCACAGCCTTGGCGGAACCGCCGGCACCGATAATCAGCACCCGACTCTGCTGCAAATTGACCCTTTCCGCCAAGGCGGTATTGGCACCCAGCCAATCCGTATTCAGCCCGCGCAGAATGACCCGGCCATCTCTCCCCTTCTGAAAGACCAAGGTATTGACAGCCCCGATCTTTTCCGCTACCGGATCAATTTCATCAAGAAAGGGAATAACCGTCTCCTTATGCGGCACAGTGATGCTCACCCCTCGGAACCCCAAGGCCCGCAGGCCAGTGATCCCCTGCTCGATATCTGTTACTTCCATAGGCACATAAACCCAGTTCATTCCCATGGTGGCGAATCCGGCATTATGCATGGCCGGACTCAAGGAATGGCGGACCGGATTACCGATTATTCCGTACAACTCTGTTTTTCCATCAATAGACATATTTTTCTCAATAAAAGCGGGATAACGTACTCAGGCTGCAACAAGAAGAGCAGTCAGTTCCTGCAGCTGCTCAAGCGACAGCTGACCCGGGGCCGTGACCTGGGAGTTGTTCAGGCAGGCATAGGTCATATAGCCGCCAAGATACAGGGTGGCAAGGCGCGTAATGCGACCCGGTTCTCCCATGCAGAAACAGCTCAGGGGAAAATTCGCCGCCTTGGCCTGCTCCTGGAGGCGGAGGACTCGTAAGGCATCTTCCGGGCTATGGGCGGTGGTCACAATCTTGCCGACGATCTTGCCGGTATTATCGGTATGAGCACCGCTCTCCACCATTTGTGCCAACACGTCTTCCAACTCCGCCTGCGGCGGGGTGGCCTCGAAATTATGCCAGGAAAGAATCATCCGGGTCGGCCCTCCTGACATGGCCTCCAAGAGCTGCCCTCGTAAAGATGACTCTGCTCGCAGTTCGCAATCAACATAGGCTGCCTGCTGCTGAACAGCCTCTAAAAGCGGTTCTATCCGTTGCTCCTCCGAACGGTCAAAGGCACCGCCTTCCCAGCTGGGCCGATTGGTAAAAAGCAGGGGTGTATCCAGCGCAGCACAGCAGGCCGCCACGTCAGGATGCTGCATACTGTCCAGCCGCACCTCTATCACATCCGCCCGGTCCGCAACCTGACCGGCCTGAGCTGCAAGGGCGGCAACATCGCCCCCGGCAAGGGAAACACAGATCTTTCCTCGTGTCATCTGTGCCATTAATCTGTTCCTGTCTTCAAGGTACCGATAATATCAACCAGACGGTCTTCACCCTGCTCTTGCAGATAATCGTTCAATCCCTGCACGATATTCTCCGCCGCAGAAGGATCGTAAAAATTCGCGGTGCCGACCTGAACCGCACTTGCTCCGGCCAGAAGAAACTCCAAGGCATCAGCAGCCGTGGTGATACCGCCAATGCCGATCACCGGTAAAGAAACAGCTTGGGCAACCTGCCAGACCATACGCAGGGCCACCGGTTTAATTGCAGGCCCGGACAGACCGCCGATCACATTGGCCAGCCTCGGCCTTCTGCTGACCGGATCAATAGCCATGCCGATCAGGGTATTAATCAGGGAGACGGCATCAGCTCCGGCATCGGCAACTGCCCGTGCCATCAGGACAATATCCGTAACATTGGGTGAGAGCTTGACGATCAGGGGCAACGTGGTGAACCGGCGCACCGCCTCGGTCACCCGAGCCGCCATTTCCGGCACCGTACCGAAGGCCACCCCGCCTTTTTTTACATTCGGGCAGGAAATGTTCACTTCCAGGGCTGCAACCCCTTCGGCCCCGTCCAGTCTACGGGCGATCTCACTGTACTCTTCCACGGAATCGCCGAGAATATTGACCACAACCGGGGTTGAGAGCTTGCGCAGATAGGGCATTTTTCCTGTGATAAAACGATCAACTCCGACATTTTCCAAGCCGATGGCATTAAGCATGCCGCAGGCCGTCTCAACGATTCTGGGGGGCGGATTCCCCGGTTTGGGCTGCAAAGAGATCCCCTTGACAATAATGCCGCCGAGCCGGTCAAGATCAACCAGGTTTGCAAATTCCCGGGCATAACCGAAGGTACCCGAGGCCGTCATCACCGGATTGCGCAAGGCAAGGGAGCCGATCTGCACCCGCAGATCAGGCATACCGCAAGGGGCAAGATTTGTTTCAGATCCGGATTCCATAACAGATTTCTCCATTTTTCCCATTACAGACTCCATTCCAGTTGATCCGCATTAAAGATAGGCCCCTGTTTACAGACATGAACCAAGCCTCTTTTTCCATTCACCGTACAACCGAGACAGGCTCCCATACCGCAGGCCATATGGGTTTCCAGAGAGACCTGACAGGTCACCTCGGCCTGCTGACATTGACGAACAATATTTTCCATCATCAGGTGCGGCCCGCAGGTATAGACCTGCTCCACGGTCGGCAGGACAAAATCGAGAAGATCCGGGATAAATCCCTTATGACCGATGCTGCCGTCATCGGTAGCCAACTGCACTGTATATCCCAAGGCGGAAAATTCATCAGCCAACGGAGTCAGTTCATCCTTATTGCGGGCACCAAGCAGGACATGATCTTTTTCTGTTGCACGCCCGGTACTGTGCAGATGCTCAGCCAGAAAAAGAAGCGGGGCAATGCCCATACCGCCTCCGATCAGGCAGACCGGTCGATCATCGGAAAATTCAAAACCGTTGCCCAAGGGGCCGACCACGTCAAGCTCATCGCCGACACAACGACGAGCCAACATTGCGGTCCCTTTACCGATCACCTTGAAGAGCAAAGAAATACTGCCGTCGGCAAAACTGCGATGGATGGAAAAAGGACGACGAAGCAGGGGATCAAGACCATCAACGACCCGGACCATGACAAATTGGCCGGGCTGAGCCACGGCAGCGATTTTCGGAGCTTGCAGCGTCAGGCGAAAAACATCGGGTGCCAAACGATCTCGACCGAGGATACTGCATTTTTGCTGGAATTCAGACATAAAAAAGGCTACAAGTAAGCATTAACAAGAAAGGTTGCAGCGGCGGGCATTCCCTACCGGTCCGGCTATAATAACCGGCACAGCCTTTTGATTCAAGGAAACATTCTTCACTCCCCAAAAGCAGCGCTCAACATAACCTCTACATAAACATGGAAACTCTCCTCCTTCTCTACAGCTTTATTTTCGGCGCCCTGATCGGCTCGTTCCTCAATGTCGTCATTTTCAGACTGCCTGATGAAACCCAATCCGTGGTCTTTCCGGCCTCTCATTGCCCGAAATGCGGCACTGACCTCCACTGGTACGAAAACATCCCTGTTCTCAGCTATCTTGTCCTGCGGGGAAAATGCCGTACCTGCAAGGTCCCTATCTCTTTACAGTACCCCGTTGTGGAACTCTGCATGGCGCTTCTCTCGCTGGCCCTGTACAATCGCTTTGGGTTTTCCCTTATCCTGCCCTTTTATTTCCTCTTTCTTGCGGCCCTGCTGGTCATTATTTTCATTGATATCCACCTGCAAATTATTCCGGACAAAATCAGCCTGCCCGGTATTCTGATCGGCTTTGCCGCCTCCTTCTTCAACCCCTTGGTCAGCTGGCAGGAGTCCGGACTGGGCATTCTTCTGGGAGGGGGAATTCTTTACGGGGTCGCCAAGGGATACGCCCTCCTCACAGGGCGCGAGGGCATGGGCGGCGGGGACATCAAGCTGCTGGCCATGATCGGGGCTTTTCTCGGCTATCAATGCCTGCTCTACATTATATTCTTCAGCTCGCTGACCGGTTCCGTTGTCGGCATCGCCGCCATATTCAGCCAGAAAAAAGGCGGGCAGACCCGCATTCCTTTCGGCCCTTTTTTATCCTTGGCAGCTATGTCCTGGCTTTTTTTTCAAGAAGACATCTTCGCGGTCTGGTCCTGGT
>MTKS01000081.1 GCA_004028495.1 Candidatus Electrothrix marina | reverse complement strand
TCGCCTTCAGCGTTATGGCAACCAGTACACCAGGTCGGTTCATGCCTTCAGCGGCAGAGAAAATGGCCAGCAAAATATTCGACGAACTTCGTACTATTCTGAAAATGGAAGAAAAACTCGTTGAGGGGTCTGTGTCATATTTTACGCCGATCGCCGATGAAAAGACAGCAGGCGATGAAATCCTTTTCTACTTTTTTCAGCTTTTCTTTGATCTCCTTGGACACAAGTTTTTCATCCGCTTCAAAAAGTTCTTTGTATAGCTTTTCTGTTTGATCAACGACCTCTTTGACCTCTTCCTCGTAGTTGGAATCAGCCACGCCCCAGGCCTTCATCAGGTAGAGCGAGGCCAGACGCTGTGATTCCATGCCCAGCTCGGCCACCAGCACCACATCATGCTCTCCCTTGATACCCGTGTCTTTGGCAATATCTTCAGCGACCTCTTCACAGCGAACCGTGAACTTTTCCACCATCACCCGAAGATCATGCATTTTTGTTTTATCCGGTGTCTTCTCGAATTCCGGTTTGATGGCATGCCAGGATTTTTCAATTTCAATAATCTCGGCAGCTATCTTTTCATTCTGCTTATGTCCTTCAAGATCCTTGATTTCCTTTTCAATAAGCTCCAGGTTCTCTTTGAGATCCTTGGCCGGATCGTGATAATCCACCCCCATGCCGACCAGAGCATAGTCCTTTAAGATACGGTTGGCCTGCATACAGATATCCGCCATTTCATGAACGTCTTTCGCTGATGCATTTGCCGACACCTCTGTACAGAAAAACAAGGTGGTGACGGCTGTCAGGGTGAGCAGGTATCTGGCCGGCAGGCAGATACATTTTTTACCGAAGTGTTTTTGCTTCATGATATTTTTTTCTACCTCTTCATAGTATTGTTGGTTGCACGAAATAGATTGTTATTCCGTATAAAAAAAATGATATAAACAAGAAATCCGGTATGGATTTCTACTGATTGTGTTGCGGTTTCAGAGAATTTTAAAAAAGATAGCGAAATATGAGCGAGAAGCCCGGTACGGTGCGAAAGACTGAGGGGGACGGCGGGTGCCGACTTGCCGATACGAGTAGAAACGTACTTGAATGGAATAGAGTTCTCATAATATACCTCCGGATATAGGTTACAGTAAAAGCAGGCAACCCGGCTGTCTCCTCCTTGGAGACCCGTGGCTTTCCGACACCGCCTCGCGACGGCTGTGGCTTTATCAACTTTCCGTTTCCGACCGGAAAGCAAGGCACCCGCTTAGTTAACTAAGGTTTGCCGTTTATTATGATGCATACGGAACGGGCGATTAATGCCCGTTTTGTTTAACCGCCCGAGAAAGGACGGCTGTTATATATCCCCTGTTAGGGGGGAAAAAGTTTATCATGAACACTGTTGTGTGTTACAGTGTGGTGATTAATCGATAGCTTTATTATGTTTAATAAATTTAATATGTTACATGTTTCGCTTTAAGGTTATACCAGAATCGTGCCAATTGCGCTTAAAATTTTCTTTTCACCTTACTCCTTGTTTTTAAATATTTTATTTATTTTCAAAAAAATATTTGACAGATTGAATGTCGATTGTTCCATAATTGCAGTATATTTTTTTGTACATATGACTGATCAAGTTTTATTTTTTTTATTAAAGATCGCTGTACCAATGGTTCGATTGTAAGTAACTAAAATTATATACATATGATATGCAGGTCGTTTAGACTAACGTGTTCAAACTGCTGAACTGAAAATTATTTACCAAACTGTTATTATACTTAAGGTGCGTTGATGAAATTAAGTCGGATGTTTCTTGTCGGATTCGACGGATGTACAGTAAAGCAGGGGCATTGGCTGAGAAAGGCATTGGAAACGTCCCCCCCGGCGGGTGTCATTCTTTTTGATAAAAATATTGACGGGACAGAGCAGAATTTCAGCTCCCCGGAACAGCTGAAAGAGCTGACTGCCGAGTTGGCTGATGTAGCGGCTGAGTCTCTGCTGATTGCAGTGGATCAGGAAGGGGGAAGGGTGTGCAGGCTGAAGGAACAAGCCGGCTTTTTAAGAACAAAGACCGCTGCTGAACTCGGTCGGCAGAGCCCGGAGAAGGCCACTTTACCGGCAGCCGAGGCAATGGCTGCCGAGTTGGCGGAATACGGCATTAATTTGAATCTCGCCCCGGTGGCGGATTTGAATCTTAACCCTGATAATCCGATTATCGCCCGATATGAGCGCAGCTTCGGATTTGATCCGGATGCGGTTGCCGCCCACTGTCAGGCCGTTATTCAGGGACATCATAAATACGGGGTCGCCTGCTGCTTAAAGCATTTTCCGGGGCACGGCAGTGCTTCCGGGGATTCACATCTCGGATTTGTCGATATCAGTAATGATTGGAAGGAGAAAGAGCTTGAGCCCTATAGGATAATGATCGGTCAAAGCAGAATTAACAGGATTGATGCAGTCATGACCGCGCATGTGGTGCATTACGGACTTGATCCCTCCGGGCTGCCCGCCACCTTGTCACCGGTTATGATCAACACCCTGCTCCGGAACGACTTGGAGTTTGACGGCGTGATCATAACCGATGATTTGCAGATGCAGGCGATTGCATCACGGTACGGATATAGAGAGGCTGTCCGACGTGCTGTTTTGGCAGGAGCTGATCTCCTGATCGTGGGGAATAATTTGGAGCGCAACCCGGACGCTCTTGAGCAGGGCGTCCGGGCTGTGCAGGATCTTCTGGATCAGGGGCGTATCAGCGAGGAGCGTGTCCGGGCCTCACTGCGGCGTGTTGAACTCCTGCTCCATTTCTGATTCAGGGGAGAGGTACTGCTCAGCATCGGAAAAATCGCCTCGCTTCACTCTGTCCTCGTCCAGTATTTTATGGAGAATGGCTGTCAGACAGCCGGGCTGCAGATAATCCTGCCCCCGGCCGTTGGCAAAGATAAAGGAGGACTTTGCCGCCATGTCTTCCCAGGTCATGGCCGAGGAATTCTTGGCCACGGTTTCAAAGAAGTTTCGGTTATAGGGGTCGTTGATTATCGCCATTCCCGTCCCGATGGTGGCGAGGATGTCAATATGCCCGAGAAACATTCGGGTCAGTTTGGTGTAGGCCTTCACGCCGCCGCAGGAACCCAGGCTGAGAAAACGCTGTCTCCCGGTGAGATCGTCGGCTGTGATCTGTTTATTCTCCTTGAGCTTTTCCAGAGGATCAGTGATCTGTTCCGAACGCCAGTAAGAATGGCCCCGTTGGGCGAACATTTCATCATCACCCTGGAGAAAACGCTTCATCAGCAGCTGTTGGTTTGCTTCATCGGCATACACGTAGACTGAATGGGTTATGATGATGCCGTTGACCTTTTTAACAAAAGCCGTTGCAAAGGGATTGCGGCGCATGGTGTCAAAAAGTGCCGCAAGCCCCTTGCCTGAGCCGGCCCGTTGGATTGCGCGTTTACTCAGTTCCTGCGTGCTTGCGTCCTGGTACGGGGTGTATTGCTTGGCAAAGGCTATTTTATAGCCATGTTTGAGCAGGGTTTGCGCATTGGAGACAAAGGATTTGCGTCCGTCATCATCAGGATGAAAAACTGAAATCGAGCCCAGCCGTTTGTCCCTTTTCCATTCACCGAAGGGTGTCAACAGGTACCGGTTCAGATCCACTGCGCCGTTGCGTTCGACAGTCTGCTGAATAAGCTGCCGTGACGGAGCATTGAGGAGGTCGGGATATTCCTGCAAATAGTACTGGAGAATAACAGTGATCAGTTTGCTGAAACTGCCTTGTCCGTTATCAGCCAGCACCATTTTTTGAATCAGATAATACCGAACATCCTGATCCAATACCTTGAGCAGGTGGCGAAAGGTGGCTGAAAAGAGGAGGATGGTGTCTTCATCTTTAAAAGCGGAAGCTGCGACCAGATCCAGAATTTTTTCCTGCTCAACAGCTTCTTTCGGGAAAAAGGCGGTTAATTTGCCTTTCTGGGCCAGGCTGACAATAAAACTGGAAACCAGGAGGTTTGCCGGATCTGTTGCCTTGAGAAAGGTGAGCAGGTTGTTTCGGTAGTTTGTATGGATTCGTTTCCCTAAAATAGGGACCAGGATATCTCGAAACGAGGAGTCATACAGCTCGCTTCCCTGGGCCAGCAGAGCATAGATATTTGCCGAGGTCAGATCTTCCGAGACCTGAGTGCGGTCCGCTGTGGTTGCTTTGCGCAATATTCTGATCATACTGTTTTTCTTGCCCGCCTTGCGTGCAGCAAGAAAATGACTGCCATAGTTTACCTTGGTTTTTTGCGACAGCTTGGAAAAAAGCCCCTGCAATTCTTTTCCGGACATTGCCTGCAAGGCGGCAATGGATATTTCCATGCCGTATTCATCGGAAACAGCATGCAGACTGTTAATTTTCCAGATCAACTCTTCGCCGGCAGTATAAAAGGCGTCAAGGAGTTGGGTTCGTTCACGACCGTCATAGCGATAATACTGTTTTTCCTGCACATGGACGGGGTGTGCAAAATAACTGATCAGCCATCGCCAGGCCGCATTGCGATCAAGTTTGTCCTTTTTTATCAGGGTGCGCATATTCCAGGCCGCATCATCACGCAATTGCTGAAAAAGCGGCAGGGCGTCAGTGACAGTTTGCGCACCCATCCTTTTGCTTTCCGCAAAGGCGGCATAGGCCCATGCCTGTTTATCTGTAAATGTATTGATGATACTGAGGTTGTTCAGAGCCTGTTCCACTGTTATTCCCCGCACAGTGAACATCTTGCGGGCAGCAAAATTACCCGAAGCCTCCATTGCCACAATTTGGGGAATGAGCGAGAGGACTGCATCGGCCCCTTGTCTCGGGATGTTCAGAAAGGCACGCAGGCATTTCACTTCTTCACGAGTCAGATCTTTGATTGTCCTGAGTATTTGCACCGCCAGAGGCATAGTCGCGTCAGGCAGCTTTGTCCATTCTTCAAAGGCGAGAATTTGATCGTAGGTGGCCTTTTTATTCTCCAGCTCGTCCCAGATCTCTTTGCATCGGGCAAAACTTGCTCCGGGCAGGACGCTGATTTGGCGGGTAATCCGCTGGGAGTTATAGTTCATCTGTTCAATGACCTGTCTCCCGTATTCCAGCTCTCGTTCAGTCAGGCCCGGTATTCGGGAAAAGCTCGTCATAGTTTTCTTCACCACGATATCGCTGGGCTCTGCTCGGGCGGCCTGTACATGAATCGGGGTGAAAAGGAAACTGAAGAAGAACAGAAAGAGGATAGAGAGGGGCCGTAAGGCGGAGACGATTATTTTTTTCGGTTGAGCATCCATAAGTGAAAAAGTATGTTGATTGAACGGGTGTTGACTCAGAGCTGATTATAAAATCACCGGACAAAAAAAATGGCGGACGGGCCCGCCGACCACTTTCATATAAATAAAGGGGGATGGTAAAAAAGGCGAATAAATGTGATATTGAATGTGCTTTGCCGAAGGAGGGGGTGAGAGGCGGCTGAACCTCTGCCCCGCAAATGCGGAGCAGAGGTTCTCGGCAGTGCTTATACCCCATATGCTTGGGATCCTGCGATTTGCAGACCGGTTTGGATGCTCTTAGAATGAGTAGCGAACAGAAGCGTTGACAGCACTGCTTTTCAGATCATCAACCCGCAGGAGATCGTGGTCCCGCCCGAATTCCACATCGCCGGTGCGCAGGTATTCATAACCCAGATCCAAAGCCATATTCCGAGCAATATCCATAGCCACACCAGCACCGGCTTTATAGGCAAAGGTTACCTCGCTGTCGTCGACACCGTCGGCAAAAGCCATTTCCACCTTGGCCGTACCTGCACCTGCTGTTCCGTACACGGAAAACGGGCCGTAGACAGGAACGCCGTAAAAACCGTTCAGCATGGCCGTGCTGATTGTCACATCGGAAAGCCCTTCGTCTTTGATGTCGGATGTTCGCCCGCCAAGCTCTCCTTCAAGCCGAAGATTGCCGAATTGCGTCCCGCTGAGATGGCGAATCCGTATCCGGTATCTGTATCTGCCTTGAATCCGTAAGACTCCTTGTCCAGATCCATTGAACCCATCCAGGTCATCTGGGCCGTGGCCTTGACATACCAGGGATTTATATTCTTCCCGTGTTTTCAGCTTTTCAATCTCTTGCAGATTAGTTTGGATATCCGCTGTATTGGCTTCTATGGCCTGATCCTGACGGGCCTGACTGTCCTCCAATGCTCCGAGCTGTTCGTCCTGACGGGCCTGACTGGAGTTGAGCTGGTCAATCTGATCCTGGCAGTCAGCCGGGCAGTCCATGCCCAAGGAGGGCGGCATAATTTTCATATTGCCGGCAAGCCCGGGATCTGCTGTAAACATCAGGGCAGATATTGCCGCTGCGCTTAATATTTTTTTCATAACGCTCTTCCTTTTTTTGATTCCCGTAGAGAGAAGTCTTGAGAATGATATTCTAACGAATTTATGTTATCCGATAGCGGGTAAAAAGCAAAGGAGAAACTTGCCGGTGCTATTTTTTACACCGTCGAAAAGACGGGAGGTATTGCTCCGCAATTTCAAGCTATAACATAAAAGGGCGTTCAGTGGATTATTGCGTTTATGGTTAGGGAGAGAACAAATTTTAATACTGTGCTTCAACAGAGAATTATCGCTGATTGAATATATTACTGTGTGTTATAGCAATAACATCAAGATAGCGGGTAGAAGGACATGTTTTGCCGGAGAGTACCCCGGCCCGCCCGGAGCATTTTTTACCTTTGGGTCGTAAGGATTTCCTTCCTTATCCAGAATGTCTTGGTTGAGATACTCCTGTATATTTCTATAATCTGGCCCGGCAACGAGTCAGCCTTACTGAATCACCGTGAATCACTGCTCAGGTTCAGTACGGCTTCTGCCCTCTGAGGTTTCCGGCTTCCTTATATTGGCAAACCCAGATCTGGGCGTCATCATTGCAATATGCCATACCGCAGCCCACCTCTGCTGTGTTCTTCCAGACAACCTGAGTGTAATGACCGCATTCTCCTCCGTGACAGGAGTTATATCTGTGGTCG
>MTKS01000080.1 GCA_004028495.1 Candidatus Electrothrix marina | reverse complement strand
CGCTGTCACGCCGTACATATCATAGGTCTCCCCGTTGGCGGTCTTACGTCCGTGGAAAGGATCACCGTACCAGGAGGCCAGCCCTGTCTCCTCATAGCCCTCGGCTGAAGAAACGGGATAATAGGTCTCCCCCTCGATGACATAAGGACGCTGGGTTGCGGGGCGCTTTTTCCGTTTCTTTTTTTCCTGCTTTTGCTGTTTTTCCGACTCCTCCTGCTGTCCGTCCTCTGCTTCCTGCTCGTCCTGTTCGTCCTGTTCGTCCTGTTCGTCCTTTTTGTTCTCTTGTTCCTGCTTCTGAAGTGCCTCAATCTCAGCAGCTGCATCTTGCGGTTCAGTGGATTTCTTGCTTGCACAGCCGTTGACAAGCAGCAGCAGGCAGAGAAACAGGAGAGGCGTAAGGGAAATATTCTTCCGTCCGGATGATTGTATCGTACGCATCATTCTTCTCTGATTACTGTTTATCGGCTGTTTTCGTCTCTTGCGGAGGGAGCAGATGCAGAAAACGTTGTTCATAAAACAGCCCGGCCGGGCCCGTGGTGTGCGGGGTGTAGGGCAGCAGCCCTTCGTCTTTTCCGGTCAGGTTGTCAAAGTCAGCAAGCACTTCTCCGTCCTCATCAACAGCGGAAAGCCGAAGGTCAAGAATCGGGCGGAACACTTTGATGATATCATCCTTGTCTTTGCAAATCAAGATGTCCTCCCAACGACGCACGGTAAAGCCGGTATACCAAATTCCTGCTTTTCGTTTCCCGCTGATCTGATCAGGCAAAGAGGGCTCAATCAACTCTTCCTCACTGTACATATTATGCTCGACAAAGCGTTCCACCTCAGAGCTGGATTGAGCGGCAAGACGCTCCCAGGGATCGGCATCGTCGGAGTAGCTGAGGAGCAGGTGGGTTGCCCGGTCATTAAAGGTCCATTGAGCATGACAGACCTGGCAGGCGACACGATCCTTATACTTGGCATGGGCTGGATGCTCCAGGCGCGGAACTAACCGTTCTTCTTTGTCACCCTGAATTTTCAGGAGGAGCTTTTCCCCGTCTGCATGAAGATTGGCAATGGAGGCAGAGGCATCATCAGAGGTACCAAGGGCATGGCAGTCCACGCATTGAACAGAAGGTTTTTTGCCAGCCAGCTCAGCACCGCTATGACAATCCAGGCAGGTCATGCCGCGCTGTTGGTGGATATCCGGGACCAAATTATGCAATTCCATCCCGTAGGGACGGAGAATAGGTACCCTCGTGGCAAAGGGAGTGCTGTACGACCAGTCATGGTCCTGCTCATAGCTACCATCAAAATCACTGCCCACATGGTTGCCGTAATGGCAGCTCAGGCATTGCCGTTTCCCCGGTCGGATAAAGGCATGGTTGGGTTTTCCCTCCCCGCTACTCGTTAACTTGCCGTCCGTATACTGAAGATGACAGGCTGCGCAGCCGCTGCCGTGTCGAACATAGGGATAGTTATCCCCCTTGCTGTACACATGGCAGCGCAGACATTGGCGACGGAGCAAATCATTCACCAACTCCTCTTTGGTCTGCGGGGGTCCCTCGCCTTCCGGGACCTCCGTGAGGTTATTCAACGGAGAAAGAGCAAAATGCTCCCGAACCAGATTGACGGCATTGCTCATGGTGAAATGGCTTGACTGCCCACAGCGCTTCAGCTGTTCAGCATGGCATTTACCGCAGGTCGCCTCCATGTGTTCCGGGCTTGCTGCTTGGGGTATCATGCCCTGATGAGCCGATTCCTTGTCGTTTGTCTCGTTATTGCCCTGATGGCAGTCAGTGCAGGCAAGATCATGGGCGCTATCTGTTTGTATCTTGCTATGGCAGGCTTGGCAGCCAGGAGCAGGGGGTGATGGTGGCGAAGTTTTTTGAACCGCTACCGGCTTTGCTTCAGGTGGTGGAACAGGAGCAACCTTTTTTTCTTCCTCACCGCATCCGAGGAGCTGGAGTAGAAAAAAAAGGGCAAATAATGTGAAATGGTGTCTCATAATCTTGACAGTGTAGCCTAACCATGCTACATGGATAAAGCTCAATTAAAGAGCGGGGTGATTGACTCGCTTTTGCGCACAGAAAAAATGCCGATATAGCTCAGCTTGGTAGAGCGGCTGATTCGTAATCAGTAGGTCTCCGGTTCAAGTCCGGATATCGGCTCCAGTAATATCAAGCGGTTGCGCCTTTTCAGGCTCAACCGTTTTTTTGTCTCCAGCTTCCAGCTCCCACACTGCCCCCACTTTTTGAACCACGGGGGATAAATTGCAAAAAGCATCCTAAAAAAATATCTGATCCGACGCAATCACAAAAAAAAGAACCAGGCAACTGTATGGACAAATTTGACCGGCCGGCTTCAAAAGAGTTCTCTCTTTTCGGGAGATCCTCTTATCAGTGCTGGCCCTTGAACGGCAACTCAGCGATATAGAGAAACACCTGCCCAAGAAAAACTATTCCTTTCCCAACGGCAAGAACATTACCACAAGGTTTCACAAAAAAATAGAAGAAGAACAGGAGGACTGCGCGATGGAACAATTCGGAGGCGACAAAAAAATCGGTCGGTCTTTTTTAACCGGCCCGGAAACACGATTAAAGAACTGGGCGGTCCCGAAGATTTCGCCCGAAATTGAAACCTACCACCTCACCCTCACCACCCTGCTCTGGAGCTTCATCAACATCCTGATCGGTTTTGAGGCAAAAGAACATCTCAGCCTGCTCTGGCTGGTCTCCCTGATGATCCTGCTCCAATACCTCACGGACCTGTTCGACGGCGAGTTAGGCCGTCAGCGGGACACCGGCCTGATTAAATGGGGCTTTTACATGGACCATTTTCTGGACTACATCTTTCTCTGCTCTCTGGTCTTTGTCGGCTATATGATCTCACCTGCGGGCCTGGAAATCTGGTACTTCGCCCTGCTGGTCATTCTGGGCGGCTTCATGGTTAACTCCTTCCTGGCCTTTGGTGCCACCAATGAATTTCAAATCTACCATTACGGCATCGGCCCCACAGAGATGCGGGTTGTCTTTATCCTGATCAACACCTTTATCATCTCTTTTGGCACGGACTCTTTCAACATTCTTTTGCCTCTCACCGTGATCCTCTGTTTTATCGGCCTGCTGATCAATACCCTCCAGGTTCATGGGAGGCTCTGGCAATATGATATGCAGGTCAAGGGGCTGCAACAGGAAAAAATACGTAAGGAGAAGGAGGGATGACAGGGCAACTCAGCAGAAAAAAACGCTTACCTGTCTTGCTGGTGATCGGATACTTCGTGTTCCTCTTGCAAGCAGCAGCATGGGCTGATTCTCCTGTGCAGAATTCAGGAAAAACAACATCTGCGATTGACCTGAATGCGGAAGAACAGCAAACCGTGCAGGCGCATGAGATCCTTGTCCGGGAGAGGCCCACCAATGGTCAGCCGGGCAAGACCTTTGAGGCCGTGGCCATCATGGAGGCCGGGCGCGAGGTCATCCGGGATATTGTCATGGATTATCCAAGCTACCCGGATTTCATGCCCAATGTCAGCCGCATTGAGATCCTTGCGCAGGATGAAAACACAGCCCTGCTCAACCAGACCCTTTCCCTGCCCCTGGGCAAAATCAAAAAATACCGAATCAAGCTGGAGGCGTCAGAGCCTGATGAGCAGACTTCGCTGATTCAATGGCAGCTCCAACCGTGGCCGGAACTCAAACTGGAAGAGACCATCCGGGATACCACGGGCTTCTGGCGTATTGAAGAGCTGGATGCCGCGCGTTCGCTGGTGCTGTACCATGTCTCCACTGATCCGGGCAAGGTTCCCTTTGGGCTGGGCTGGATCGTTGATATCCTCAGCAAGGACTCAGTGCCGGATGTCGTAACAAAGACCAGGGAACGGGCGGAAAGGGTCAGTGCGTTGCTGAAGGCGCAGGAGCAATAAGGCATGGGTGGGCGACCGGCGTATTCTTCATCTCGGGTACAGCGGAGCGCAGCAGCTTTTTGACCGGGTAATGATTGTTGGATTTTGGGTGGTGCCCCTCGTGAGTGTTGTTAAACTGAAAACGACGCAACCATAGGAGGTTGGGCCACTGAAGGCATAAGCCATAAAGTGAGCCGTTTCAGTGAACTGCTGGTATCTTTAAACACCAACAACACTCAGCGGGGCGACCATCGGATTTTGGAGGAAGGGTAAAAAGAAAAGGGTCGCCAGCATAAGCTGGCGGCCCTTTTTTATTTCGTTATTTATATTTCTGGTAGAACGTACGAAGCAGATAACAATGTACCAGTTTTGTACCTTATGTTTTTAACATCACCTAAAGACAATTCTGATATATCTCGACGTTCTTTATTGTACAAAATTATTGAAGTCGAAGTTCTTAATACTAAATAATATTCCTTAGGAATATGATTATATTTATCTATAACCTGAACGTGTATTCCACCACCGTACGCTAAAACTCTGAGTAACTTAGCGTAGGTTGGTGTATGAAACAGAACGAGCGGTGATATTATAAAGAACAAAAGCGAGCAACATAATGATATCAGGGTTAAAACATCAGGCTTGTAAGCCAAATAATTGAGAACCAATCCTGCGAAATATATCGCCATATAAATCATAACATTCTTTGGATTATCTGAAGTAACAAATAAAAATACGTAAAATAAAAATATTAATGCATTAAATTTATTAAAAATATCGGAAACAAGCATTGGCTCTTTTTCCATAAACACCCTAAGATCTTCAGGAATTTCTTCTAAAGGATGTGTTATTGGAAAAGCAAGAAAAGATTTATTTCGAGAGGTTATTTTTCTTTGCAAAGGAAAAAATTTTTAAACAATGATAGCAAGTTTTTAAAAAAATAATCCATATACAAGAAAAAACTATTTATAAATTTGCTGTAAAATAAAAATACTAATCTACTGAAAAAGGCAAAAATAATAAGTACTGACACACTTGTTAAATAAGTTAAAAATGTTATCGACGTTACTGCTAAATTTAAGTACGGAATACCATCAAATGATGGTCTTATTCCATAATGAAATGAGTAAGCATAAGACGCATACTCATTCAAAAAAACCACTACAGGAGAACCTCCCAGAACAGCCACAACACCACCAATAAATAATCTTAATGGAAAACTTATGGTTAAATATTTTTTCCAAACAAATTTAATCCATTTCATATTCATCTATATGATCTTAGTTATAAATCCATTTTCTAATACAACGTTAGTTCGAGAAGATGTCTCACTTCCCACATCAAGTCAATACATATTGTTACACAGCATATAACCATAACATCCGCTAGAGATAAGAAGTAAACAAAATTTAGGAGTTTTCCAAGAGGAAATTACCCATCCCGGCATCACAGGGCAAAATCAGAAGCCGTAGCCATGCGGGTTACAGGCCGGGGTCGCGGGTGCGAATCCCGATAACGCCCTTTCTCAAACTCTTCATCACCCCGATCCGGCATAAATTCATCGGGTATCAAAAGGATCATTCATCGAGTATCAAATGAATCATTCATCGGGCGTAATTTTACCGAAAGAACATGCTCCTTCTCAGCACAAATAATATTTTTCAAAGCTTGCAATGTTGGTTAATTCATAAGACAATATATTCCAATACCCTGAGCGTCCTGAAAAATGGGGCAAGCAGCAAAAATCGGCTGAACTGCCGCGCTGTTTGTCCTGATTATCTCAAACAACGGAGCAGATATACCTTGTTGCATATCAGCATGAAATCTGTCCCGTCTTCGATGGAGGAGCAATGAGTCCTATCGGATTTCTTGAAGAAAAATTACAGAAGGGGCACACGGTATTGCTTGATGGTGCCACCGGAACGGAACTGGAGCATAGGGGGGTGCCGATGAACAGCGCAGCCTGGTCTGTGGAGGCTGTTTATTCACATCCCGACGTAGTGCAGGATATTCATGAGGATTATATCCGCGCAGGGGTGGATGTCATCACGGTCAATTCCTTTTCTATGGGCAGACACATGTTTATCTCGGCAGGGTTAGCCGATGATTTCCGGCAACTCAACCGATCTGCCGTTGAACTGGCAATCAGGGCCCGTGACCGGACAGCAACAGCACCGGTGGCTATTGCCGGTTCCATTGCCCCAACCACCATAACCCCGCACCCGAAAGGGGGAGGAAAGCCATTTTGAGCAGAGTAAAACTGAGTGCAACAACCGTGGTAACTATTGACTGGGACATGACCCCGGATCTCGCCTTCTGCACTTTTTCCGCCAAAGGCCTGCGGGAGGAGCTGATCAGCACCAGGGAACGAACCTGTTATTTCTTTATTGATAACTGGGGGGATGAGCCGAAACTCTGCCTCATGGAGCGCGGGGTCAGGTATGTGCATATTCTGGCGGAAATCACGGCACCCAAGGAAATCGTGCTCGATTGCATTCACCGGCAGGGAGCCAAGGCATCCACCCGTGATAATTTCCCTGTTGATGACATCCTCAAGGAATGGCTGTTGGATGAGGTCACGGACCGGGAGGAAAGCCCGTATCTTCGGCTGACGATTGCGTCCCGGCCCGAAGCGGAGGATATGGGAGAACCGCTCCCGTCTGCCGGGGACATCGAATTCAGCAGTGAGAAGGCCCTTCTGCCTTGGGAACCGCGTGAGCTGTCAGAAGAACAGGTCGAGATGCTTATCAAAGACGGGAATTTCTACGATGTTCGGCTGCATCCGCAGGGCGACTTTGCCAACGCCTTGACCGACAGCGGGGACGGACTCACCGTCCTTGATCAAGGTACCGGTCTGTTTTGGCAACGGGCCGGACTTGATATCTGCTCGATCCGCACCATGAAGGCAAGAATTGAGGAACTGAACAGAGCAGGATTCGCCGGTTTTGATGATTGGCGCATGCCCTCCTTGGAAGAGGCCATGTCCCTGATGGAACCGACAGCCAATGCAAAGGGTATGCATTTGCATCCCTGCTTTTCCAAGGAACAGCCCTTTATCTTTACCAATGCCCGCCGCAACCCCACCGGCTATTGGTTTGTCGATTATGCACAGGGCAAGACCTATTGGTCTTCA
>MTKS01000079.1 GCA_004028495.1 Candidatus Electrothrix marina | reverse complement strand
GAAGGTGGGCACGCTCGAAGACAATAAAGAAATATTCTGTCTTCGAGCGAGGTGAAAAAGGAACAGAAGGTGCTGAAAAAAAACGGCAGGCACCTCGGGACAGATCAGCTATGAGGGGTTATGTTACTTGTCGCCACCTGACGAGGTTGATTCGGAAATGAAATCGCCATCAATGCCCTCAACGCCATGATCTGCGTCATCCTTGGTGGAGCCCATGAGATTCAAAAAAGATTTAAAGACTGATTTCCTTGATGCTTCAGCAGAGATTTCAGCCGAACTGCTTTCTGTTGCCGAGGCCTGAACAGATTCAGCAACAATCTTGTTCAGCTCTCCGTTATCAAGCCATATCCCGTTGCAGTCAGGGCAATAATCAATCTCCACCCCTCTGCGTACGGTTCTACGAAGTTCCACGTTGTTACAGCAGGGACACTGTTTTTCCATAATGTTTTCCTGACAGTTTATGTTATCCGCCTTAACTCCTTGCAAGAAAGCTAAGAATTACTCTGTTTCAGCTGCCGCATCAAGAAAATCTTCTTCAGTCAGTTCAAAATCAGCTCCATGGGCATCGTCCACTTTGAGGAGGATGGTCATCTTGCCCTGATAGGGCGGTTCAAAATTAAACTTTCCTTCTTTGTCAGTTTTTCCTTCGAGAATTTTCTCTCCCTTGTCGTTAACAGCTATCACCTTGGCGTCCTGTACTTTTTTGCCCCCCATGAAAAAAGCTTCGACATACACCCGATTGTTTTCCACATAGCACCAGAGGGTGGTTGCATGGGCAAAGGCGGAAGAAGCAAGGGAGAGAAAGAGCATGGTTGCGGCAAGCAGGAAAGCTGCTTGTCTGATGGATTGCATTTTGTGCATAATGAATTATCTCCTTTTTTAAGAATCAGATAGAATTACATGAAAGTAGTCAGGAAGGCTGACCAGCCGCCCATCAATTTTCACTTTTTGTTGTCCCGCCCCGGAGGCGGCGGGAATGGTCGGGGTTAGATTTCTCCCTGATTCGGCCCACTTCTGGACAGCAGGGGTCGAAAAACCAGAGCCCCGTAAAACAGGGCGCTGGAAACCAGGGCGATAACTGCTCCGCTGGGCACGGGCAGCAATCCGGACAGCAGCAGCCCGGAGGCTGTACTGATCGTGGAAAAGATGACGCTGAGCCAGACAAACCAGCGAAGATTGGGGGCAACCAGCTGGGCCCCTGCCGCCGGAACCACAATCAGGACCAAGACAAGCAGGGCACCGATCAATTTCAGACTGGACACCACCACAATGGTCATCAGAGTAACAAAGAGGTACTCCAGAAACACCGGAGACAATCCCCGCGCCTTGGCCAAGGTACGGTTGAAGCTGGCCAGCATGAATTGATTGAAATTAAACGCGAACAGAACCCCGACAACCACCGAGGCGATTGTCAGAGCAATGAGGTCCTGATCATTCAGGGTGATCAGACTGCCGAAGAGAATACCCTCCACCTGATGGATATTGAACTGGCTGGTCACCACGATCATCAGGATGATACCGAGGCCCAGCACCTGAGCCAGCACAACCCCGATAATCGTATCATTGGCAAGCCGGGTCCGATTTTTAACAAAGGTCATCAGCAGGGCCACAATCAGGCAAAAGCCGTACAGTCCGGCATAGGTGCCGTCCACCGGCTCACCGAGCAGCAACCCGATGGCGACGCCGCTCATGGCTGCATTGCCGATGGTCTGGGTAAAGAAGGAGAGCTTCTTGGTGACCACTACTGTTCCAATAGCTCCAAGCAACGGACCGATGATCAGGGCGGCCAGCAGGCCGCGAATCATAAAGGTGTGCTCAAAAATCGAGGGCAGATACCCCCGGGTTGCCCAATTTTTAAAAATATCGTAAATAAAGTCCATATCGTTCTGATAAGCCTTAAGGATCAATAAGCTTTACCAAAGCTTATCATTTAGTATCCATCCCGGCCCCTTGGGCCGGGACAACAAAAAATGAAAGTTGGTCAGGCGATTCAAAGTAATCGCCTGATACTTTCATAGAAAAGTATATTGCTGCAGGAGATCGGCATGATTCAGCCCTTTGGCGGGGCCGTCATAAAAGATCGTTCGGTTGACCGCTGTCACGGCATCGCAAACACGGGAAATCATATTCATACTATGGCAAACCATGAGAATGGTGATCCCGTGCTCGTCTCTCAGATTGATAAGCATTTCCTCAAAATGACGAATACCGACCTCGTCAATATTACTGGCGGGTTCATCAAGAAGAAGAAGCTCCGGCTTGGGACTCAGGGCCTGAGCCAACAGGACTCTGCGAAACTCCCCGCCGGAAAGCTGGCCCACACTGCGATCAATCAGATGTGCACAGTCTGTCGCTGTTAGCAGTTCCTCAACCTCCGCCCGCACTGTCCTCCGACGAGCGAGAAAAACAGGCATCTTTTTCAGCATCAGAAAAAGAAAATCAAAAACCGTAATCGGCACGGAATGATCAAACTCCAGGAACTGGGGCACGTACCCGATCCGGGTGCTTTCCCGGAAAAGGAAACGGATGGTTCCCTTATGGGGCATTCCGCCCATGACGCTCCGCATCAGGGTGGTCTTGCCGGCCCCGTTGGGACCGGTCAGGGCATGGATATGTCCTTTCTTTACCCGCAGGTTAATATCCTCCAGAATTCGGTTTCCCCGCAGGGAAACCGAAAGATTATCTATTTCAAGCAGATTATGCTCTTCAGTACTGCTCATTATCGGTCCTTATCCTGCTGTTGCGGCGCTTCCGGGGCAAGATTCTCCAGCATGCCTTTCTGCATATCCTGCACCTGCTGATCCATACGGCCCTTCATCTGCTGCTGCTGCATTTCCGGCATAGTTTCTTTCAGACCCTCCTGCATGGTACCCTGCATCTGCGTTTTAGTATCCCGAAGCTGCTGATTCATCCGTTCATTCATCTGCTTCTGCTGCATTGTCGGAATGGAATCTTTGAGTTGTTCCTGCACAGTTTTCTGCATCTGCTTCGTGGTATCCTGAACTTGCTGATTCATCCGTTCAGACATCTGCTTCTGCTGCATTGTCGGTACAGTATCTTTAAGATTTTCCTGAACAGAATTCTGCATCTGTTGCGAGGCATTCTGCATCTGCCGCGACATATTATCCTGCATCTGTCCTGACATATCTCCCGGATTGCTTCCTCCCGACACCTCGGTCAGAGCCGCAATAATTGCGTCGATGTTTCTCTGCATGGCCTGCTCGAAAAATTCTTTTGTGTACTCCCCGTTGGAAATATGGGAGAGGGCATAGAGGCGGCAACCGGTCTCCTTATAGATAATATCTACGTATTTCTTTTCATAATCCAGCTCACCGAACAGGACATTCACCTTGGCCCGCTGATCCTTTTAATAGTATCCTCCAACTGGCGCGCACTGGGCTTCACCCCGTGTCTCGGCTGAACCACGGCGCTGACCTCAATACCGAGTTCCTGAAAAAGATAAGAATATCCGTCATGCACAGTGGCGATACGCAGATTATTGAGGTCGAGCATATCAAGCCGCATTAAAGCGGACTGGAGCATATTACGCAGCTTCACAGAATAAGCGCGTACATTTTTTATAAAATCACCTGCCTGATCCGGACAGAGTTTGCCCAGTTGTCTGGCGATCATCTGCATCTGCTGAATCGCTCCGGTGATGGCGATATAGGTATGGCTGTTATACGCGACTTTGTCGTCCTTCTCGAAATTAAAATGCTTATTAAAAACAGGGATAAGAGGGAGTCCTTTGCTGGTGTTGATAACCACCAGTTTGTCGTTTTCAATAGCCTTGAGCATGGGTTTGATGAACTCATCATGCCCTACCCCGTTGACAATAACCACATCTAGATTTTCCAGATTTTCCATATCCGACGGCATCGGCTGATACGCATGAGGATCCGCGCCCGGAGGAATTATCGAGGTCACATTTGCCTCGTCACCGACGATATTTTTGGCCCAGGAATAATACGGATGCAGAGAAGCCCCGATATTCAAACGACATTTTTTTTCCTGGGCATATGCCTGCATCGAAGATAAAACGAGGCAGCAGACCAGGCAGATAACGAGCACAACTTGAGGACGAAGTATTTTTTTCATGTGGTAACCTGTACTGTTTTTTTTTATGAAGATTTGCCGGTAAAGAGAAATGTCAGCTTCCGGAAGATTCAGTCACTTTTCCATTAACAGCAGAGCTGCCGCTGACAACCCATTTCCAGCCCCGTTCAACAAGAGGGCCTACCGAGTAGTCAACGATCTGTGGATTTATCCAAATCTGGGCGGTAAAACGATCCTCCTGTGCATCCTGAATATAGGGATAGGGATATTGTCCGGCCCGGAGGTCAATAATACGAAGAATAAAACTGTTCTCCAAAGGATCAGTTCCCTGTTTCTCTTCCTGAACGATCTCTTTATTTGAACCGTAATAATCAACCCAGGTTTCGCCCTGATGCATTTCCCAGGAGAAACCTCGCAGGCCTGCGGGCAAAAAATCGCCGACAAAAGGCGGGAGAGATTCGGTTTGCAGTTCAGAAATCTCCGGCCAATTGCCCGCCGCCTCATAGGTCCAGGTAATACTGTCCACAGCTCCGAGCAGGGATCGGTACAAAACCGGGGCCTGATTTTTCAGGCGGATATCTTGAATCTGATAGGATTTTTTTGCCGCGACGTCTTCTGTCGGTGCAACCTGGGCATATCGCAGGCCTGCAAGCAAAAAAATACAACAAATGACAACGGCAAGCCCTAAAACCTCACGCCCTGCGGCAAGCGGGGCAACGATCACTTCTTTACATTCTTGTATGTCGGCATTATTCATAAATTTTCACCTGCTCTTCCTGTACCTAGCGAATGTACCCTTTTTATACGAACGCAAGCACTGTGTCCCACAATGAAGGGTATTATTTTTTTTAGATACGTAACACTGTTTGTAAGGCTGCGCAATATTTTTTTTCGTCTCGGGTGAGAAAAAAATACCCGCTTCAAAAATGGACTTCAATTCAGGACAAGATCCGGATTCACTCCATCCCGTTAAAAAACTTCATTAAACCAACTCAGCCATAACCGCATCGGCCAACAGAAATCCTCGTGCTGTAAGCTGCAAACGATCATGCACAATATGCAGCATACCTTGGCGAATAAGGCGATGCAAGGTCTCACTGTAATAGATTTCTGCTTTCATACCGAAGCGATCAGCCAACTCTGCCAGAGACACCCCTGCTGTCATGCGCAGCCCCGTAATAACGGTTTCCCGAAACGCGGCTTCTCGGTCGAGTTGTTCTTTATCCGTCCAAACTTCCTGCCCATTTTCCAGGCGCTCGCAAAATTGATCTGCATCGGCAATCGCGGTCAAGCGTGTCCCGGTGAGAAAGGCAACCGCCCCTGCCCCGAGGCCGATGTACTCCCCGTTCTGCCAGTAATTGATATTATGTCGGCATCGGCATCCCGGTTTGGCGTAATTGGATATCTCGTAGCGACTGAGACCAGCCTGTTTAAGTGCCTGCTGTGTTGTCTCCAGCATCAGAAGGACGGTATCCTCATCAGGCAGGGAGAATCTGCCCTGCTCCTGCTGTTGAGCAAAAGGGGTGCCAGCCTCAATGGTGAGTTCATAGATGGACAGATGTTCCGGTTGCAGCTCCAAGGCATGGTCAAGGGTATTCCGCCAAGCATGGAGATCTTGCCAAGGAAGCCCGTACATTAAATCCAGATTGATATTATCAAACCCTGCTGCACGGGCCATTTGGAAAGTCCGCACGGCATCCGCCACAGTGTGGGGACGGTCAAGCTGGCACAGCTCCGAGTCTTTTAAAGATTGAACACCGATGGACAGGCGGTTGAACCCTGCTCGACGCAGGACGTGAAGCCCGGCGGCATCAACCGTTGCCGGATTAACCTCGATAGAAATTTCCGCCCCGTCAGCACAGGGAAATTGAGCCAGGCACTCAGCAAGAAGCCTGCTCAGCGTCTCCGGAGCTAATAAGGTCGGAGTACCCCCGCCGAAAAAAATACTGGTCAGGGGGCGTTGCTGATCACGATACTCCTCGGCGAAAAAACGCAATTGTGTACTGATCGCCCGTGCATAACGATCATGGAGATCCGTCCTGCCTGCAAGGGAGTAAAAGCTGCAATAGGGACATTTCCGCAGGCAAAACGGCACATGGAGATAGAGGCCGAGAGTATTCATCGGTGGAACCCGGGTGGAAGGAAATACAGAAAAATCAGGCGAGGCGGGAGCGAATCTCTGCACAATCCTGCTGAACAGCGGTCATCAGGCCGTGATCGGCAAAACTGTACACGGTTTCTCCGGCACCGATGATCAGGTGGTCCAGCAGGGTGATATTCATGAACGAGCACATCAGGTACAGGGTGCGGGTCAGCTGTTCATCCTGGGTCGAAGGCCGAAGGTTGCCTGAAGGGTGATTATGGGCAACCACGAGGGAGACGGCGTGATGGGCCAGGGCCGACTTAATCAGTTCGCGGGGATAGACCGTGTTCACATTGATGGTGCCTTGGGAGAGAATTTCACTGTCGATCACCGCATGGGAGGCATCTAAGTAGACAACCATGAAGACCTCGTGCCGAAGCCCCCGCAGGGCGTGGATCAGGTAATCGGCCACATCCTTGGACGAGGTGATATAGTTCTTTTTTTGAATCCGCTGGCGCAAGTAGCGACGGGCGATGCCCTGAACAAACTGAAGGGCAAAGATGTTTTTCGGCCCCATGCCTTTGATTTTTTTCAGGAGCACCGGAGAGGCGTCCAAGACTTCAGGCAGGGAACCGAATTTCGCCAAGGCATCCCGTGCCGCCTGTTTGCAGTCGGAACGGGGGGTGCCGAAGGTCAGGAGGAGTTCGATGACTTCGGTGTCTGTCAGGGCTTCAATGCCCTTTTCCTGGAATTTATCCCGGAGCCGCTGACGATGGCCTGTGCTGTTGCCGGGAGGATCTTTTGTTGTCACGGGCAGGGAGATTGTTGTGTTGTTTTGGGCAGTAGAAATGAAGGCATTCTGGCACGATCTCCTTGGCTTTGCAAGAT
>MTKS01000078.1 GCA_004028495.1 Candidatus Electrothrix marina | reverse complement strand
GCGGAGGCGGGGGCGGAGGAGCAGAGGCTGCCTGTACCGGCGTTGCCTGCGGGTTATATTGCGTTGCACCACCGACAGCTGCCTGACGCTGCTGGGTCTGTTTACTTGTTCGATATATTTCGTAGGCCCCGACCCCGAGCCCGATGGCCGTGAGCAGGCCTTTGCCGGACGTCAAATTACCGGTTAAATTATCAAGCAATGAGTTCTTTTTATACTTTTTTGTATATTTTTTATGCTTCTTTTTAAACTGGTTCCCGCCGGAACCCGTGACCTCATGCAGCAGCTTGCCAAACAATTTTTCAACGTCCATAGACTCTCCTAGGAAAGGATAAATATTTCGTCTCTGCCAGTGATGGACAAAAATAATATCCAATACCCTTCTGACAGAATCAGTCTATTGTACCTATTGCGTCGTTGGAAGCAAGGAGAATCCGACTATTCCCCCGGAGAATCATCAGTGCCCTCAGCTATATCATTCCATACCTTTAATCTGTTGTAAAAACTGTGCGTTACCATTTCTCATTTTCTCTTTTTCTCTCCTTGATCATAAGAATCAATAAGAAAAAAATCCGGTTCCGGTGCGAATTATAAAAAACCAGCTTGCAGGAACCCGTTTTTTTGCTAGACTGAAAAATTCGGCGTAACAAAAGGCGACCACAAAGACATCGGATAACTAAATGGAAAAGGGCAGCTCGTTGTTTACTGACTTGAGAGACAAACTTGCCGGAGAGGAAAAAAACCGTTTTTCCCCTCTTGCCTGCCTCAGCCAAGACAGCATTCGCCGAAAAAAGGAGACCCGACAGGGGTACAGACAACCGTTTGCCAAAGACGCTGACCGCATTCTTCATTCAAAGGCATATACCCGCTATATTGACAAAACCCAGGTTTTTTCGCTGATAGATAATGATCACATCACACATCGCGTACTGCATGTGCAATTGGTCTCCAGAATTGCCAGAACAGCAGGACGCTTTTTGGGATTGAATGAAGATCTGATTGAGGCGATTGCTCTGGGCCATGACATCGGCCATCCTCCTTTCGGGCATGAAGGGGAACATATTCTGGACCGGCTGTGTCGGGCGCATGGATTACCCGGTTTTCACCATAATATTCAGTCAGTTCAGTTCCTGGACAGGATTGAGAAAAAAGGTACGGGCTGGAACCTGACCCTTCAGGTCTTGGACGGAATTCTCTGTCATGACGGCGAAGCGAACAGTACCCGGCTCGTGCCGGAACGGCAACGGGAACCGAGCTTTTCCCGTTTCGACCGTCTTATGGAGAAAGAGGCTCTTGAAAAAAGTCTGACACCCATGACCCTTGAGGGCTGTCTGGTGCGATTGGCTGATACAGTCGCCTACATAGGGCGTGATATTGAAGATGCCATAGAGCTGCACCTGATTACACGCGAGGAAATCCCTGTTGCCTGCGCAAAAACCCTGGGCAGAAGCAACGGCACTATTGTCCATACCCTGGTGACCGATCTCATTGCCAACAGCGCACATCTTTGTCAGAGTGAGTCCGAGAAAAACCCTTATTCCGATCATATCGGGTTCAGTGAAAAAATCGGAGCCGCCCTTCTTGAGCTGAAAAAATTCAACTATGAGCGAATCTATCGAAATCCGCTCTTTAAGCCGGATTTCAAGCGCATTCACTCCTGTTACGAGCAGCTTTTTTCATTCTATCTGAACCAAATCACCGGGAGATCTTCGCCGAAAAAATCAGAACGGATTTTTTGGCATTCCATGTCGGAAACCTATTTGAACAACCATGCACCGGCAGCTCTAGTGAGAGATTACCTCGCCGGGATGACGGATAAATTTTTTCTGCACCAGGCCGAGATGCTTGGCTGCGACATACCGGAGCGGAAATGTATAGTAAATTAAAAGATTTTGTACCGGGTGAAAACACAGCTGTCATTATTACCGCTGCTGTTATCGGCCTTCTGGCCGGTTGTGTGATTATTGTTTTTCACGAGTCGGTGGAACTGGTCCATACATATATTTTTGAGCAGGGCTCGGAACTCCTGCGCATTCACGAAGGAGGGTGGCGCAGACTGCTCCTCCCTCTGATTCCTATGGCCGGTATGATTTTGCTTATTCCTCTTTCCTGGATGTGGCCGGGAAAGGTTAACGGATACGGCTTTACGAAATTTCTCCGCCGGGTAAATCTGGAGAACGGAGTCATTAATGCCCGCAATATTTTTATTAAAATAGCCGCCACAGCCATCACCATCGGTTCCGGAAACTCAGCCGGGGTGGAGGGACCGACCGCACAGATCGGCGGGGCGCTCGGATCCCAGTTCGGGCAGAGACTCAGGGTCTCCGGCGCTCGGATGAAGGTCTATATCGCTGCCGGCAGTGCCGGTGCTATTGCAGGCATCTTTAACGCTCCCTTAGCGGGTATTTTTTTTGCCGCTGAAATCATCCTGCTCGGCACCTATAAGATCTCCTCCTTTTCCGCTCTGGTGGTTGCCTCGGCCATGTCCACAGTGGTTTCCCGAGCCTATTACGGCAAAGTGGTAGCCTTTCCCATCCCTGACTACCATATGGTCAATCCGCTCGTGGAAATCCCTCTGTACGCCGTCATGGCCGTGCTGATCGGCCTGCTTGCTGTCGCGCATATCCGTTTTTTTTATTTTGTCCGGGACTGGTTTCGCGACCTCTCTCTCTCGGAGTATGCAAAACCTATTATCGGCGCCTTTCTGGTGGGCAGTATCGGTATAGTTTTTCCTCAGGTTATGGGAGACGGATATGAGTACATCGAGCAGGTTCTGGCCGGTGACGGGATCGTCTGGGTCATGCTGGCTCTGGTCGCCTTAAAATCAGTGGCCACGCCATAACCCTCGGGTCGGGCGGGGCGGGCGGCGTATTCGCACCGGCCCTGTTTATCGGTGCGGTGATCGGCGGGGCCTTCGGCGGTATTGTTCATGCCTGGTTGCCGAATCTGACCGCTACGCCGGGGGCCTATGCCACTATCGGCATCGGGGCTTTTCTGGCCGCCTCAACCCATGCCCCCATGACAGCCATTTTCCTGCTCGTTGAGATGACAGGAAATTATATGATTATCGTTCCGGTCATGCTGACCGCCATTGTAGGCACTGTGACAGCCAATAAATTCTACAGTGACTCTATCGACACGGTGGATTTCACCCGCGAAGGAATTAATATCCATGAGGGACGCGAGGTGGCTATCCTCAGATCCATTCGCGTGGGCAAAGCAATCAGTGAGGATGTTGATTTTATCAGCGAAACCGCTAATATTAATAATCTGCTGGATCTTTTCGCCATTGCCAATGATTCCCTCTACTTTCCTGTGGTCGATCATGAAGGAAAGATGGTCGGCGTTGTATCCATGCAGGATGTAAAAACAATTCTGCATGATGAGGCAAAACGCTGCTGCCATCTGGTCGGAGCTATCTGCAGCCGCGATGTGATCACCCTGACACCGGATCATAACCTTTTTGATGCGATGCAGCTTTTTGATGTCAAAGGCATCGAGGAGATCCCGGTGGTGGAAACCATGGAGGAACAGTGGGTTGTTGGAAAACTCAAGCGAAGAGATGTGATTTCTGTGTATAATCATGAAGTACTGAAACGAGGAATCAGCGAAAAGGCCGAGGATATCCGTCTGCTCTGCTCATCATCATAAATCCAAAAAGCACCCCATATAGGGCTGCTTTTCTACGACAAAATAAAATCCAAAGAGAATTCCCCCCCGCACCCCAAAAAAAAAGAAGGGGTGAGGGATACCAAAGTTTCGCTATGAAAATCACCCTTTTTTCCTTCGGCTTTAAACACGGATATCCTGAAGCCAACATCGTCTGGGATGTCCGTTTTCTCCCCAACCCGTATTGGGAGGAGGACTTGCGGGAACATACCGGCCTGGAAAAGCAGGTGTCCGCCTATGCCCTGGACAACGCAACAGGTCAGGAGTTTGTTGAACAGCTTGCCTCGCTGGTCTCCTTTACTGTGAGCAAACATAAAACAGGGAAACGGGAGGAACTTCGTTGTGCCATAGGCTGCACCGGCGGACGGCACCGTTCTGTTGCCGTGACCGAGTACCTGCGCGGCGTTCTGTCCGAATGTCTGGACAGCAGGGACGAACTGATTGTGTATCATAGAGATATTGAGAAAAGGTAGGGGCACGGCGTGCCGGGCCCCTGCCGAAACATAACATGTCTAACCAAGGAGGAACACATCATGAAGGAACTGCTCAAAAATATGATTTATACCGGAGTCGGAGCCGCTTTTCTCACCCGTGACAAACTTGATGAGATACGCAAGGAATTGGTGGATCGCGGCAACCTGACCAGGGAAGAAGGCAAAGAATTCGTCGAAGATCTGCTGAAGAAATCAGACAGCGCCCGTGATCAGTTGGAACTCTGGCTCAGTCGTCAGGTGGAAGAGCGCATCAAAGGGCTCAACCTTGCAACGACTGACGAGGTCGAGGAATTACGTCGTAAGATTGAAGAATTGCAGGTTGCTCTAAACAGCAGGGAACAACCGAAAGCGAACAACGGAGACGCTGAAGATACTGAAGATGCGTAAACTGTAATGGTCAGTATCAGGCGACTCGGTGCAATCAACCGCACCTACCGACACCTTACCCGATACCGGCAGATCCTGCGGATTCTGTTTAAGTACGGCTTTCATGATCTGGTCGATTATTTCCATCTTGATCATTACCTGGAAACCGGCCTGCAGATGATCAACCGCAAACCCCGTGAGCAGATATTCCGCTATTCGCGGCCGGTACGTCTGCGCATGGGGTTGGAGGAACTGGGCCCTACCTTTATTAAGCTCGGCCAGCTGCTCTCAACCCGTCCTGATTTTATTTCGCCTGATTATCTTGACGAATTAAGAAAACTCCAGGACAATGTTCCCCCCTTTTCCTATCAGGAAGTACAGCAGATTTTCCAAGAGGACCAGGGAAAAGACCCTGCGGAAATCTTCACTGATTTTGCCGTTAAGCCGTTAGCGGCCGCCTCTATCGGGCAGGTCCATCTTGCCCGCATTTCCTCGGATTCTCTCAAGAGCACAACGCTTTCCCGAAAAAACAAAGAAGCTTCGAAACGCGATGTGGTGGTTAAGGTTCAACGCCCCGGCCTGGAAAATATCATTGCGGTAGACCTGGAGATCCTGGCGCAGATCGCCGCCCTGATGGAAGATCATTTTGAGGAGGTTCAGGGACATCAGCCCACCGCTATTGTGGAGGAATTCGCCCTCAGCCTTTCCCGAGAGATTGACTTCACGATCGAGCTTGCCAATATCCATCACTTTTGCAACCTGTTATCCGGCAATCCCACTATATATGTACCTGAAGTCTTTCCTGAGCTGTCTACGGAACGCATTCTGGTTATGGAGCGAATAAACGGCATCAAGGCCTCTCATGTTTCCGAGCTGAAAAAGCAGGGGTACGACCTGAGCCTTATTGCCGAACGAGGTGCCAATCTCGTGATGGAACAAATTTTTGTTCACGGCTTTTTTCACGCTGATCCGCATCCGGGAAACCTTTTTATTTTACCGGAAAATAAAATCTGCTTCATTGATTTCGGCCAGATGGGCAGACTGCTTTTAAAGGACAGGGAAAATTTTACCGACTTTCTCCTCAGTATTACCTCCGGCAATGAAAGCGAAGCAGTCAACGGCATCCTCAAAATGACTGTGCATAAAGGAGAGGCGGATCGTGATCGGCTGGCCTTGGATATCAGTGAGCTTGTAGGCCGCTACATGCACCTGCCCATCGGCGAGCTGGAGGTGGAAAAAATACACCTTGAACTGCTGAAGCTCCTGAGCAAACACAAGCTTTTTTTAAAACCAAATCTCTACCTGATGTTTAAGGCCTTGGCAACCGTGGAGGGGGTCGGAACGATGCTTGCCCCGGAGATTGAGCTGCTGGCTCTGGCCAGGCCTTTTATGAAGAAAATTAAACTGGACAGGGTGCATCCTCGCCGTCTGGTCGATGACCTTTCCACAACCGGGCACCAGTACCTCAGCCTGCTTCGCGACCTCCCCGGTGAAACCCGCAGCATCCTTACCCAGCTTCGCCAGGGGAGAATGAAACTGGAGTTCAAACACAGAGGGCTGCTCCCGCTGGAACGCGCTCTTTACCGAATTTCCAATCGGATTGCCTTTGCCATTGTTCTTGCCGCCCAGATTATCGGTTCCTCACTTATTGTCCTGTCCGGCATCAAGCCGCGTTGGCACGGCATCCCTGTTATAGGCCTGGTCGGTTTTCTTGTTGCCGGAATGATGGGTTTCTGGCTGCTCATTTCTATTATTCGGCGCGGCAAGCTATGATCTTACAAAGAGCCCCCTCCCCTATGCATGAACCTATTGACGGCCATATCAACAGGAAGCCGTAACCATGTCCCTCTTTCGTCACCTCTCGATTACCGGGAAATTCATAGCCCTCGCCCTGCTGGTCAGTGCAACGGCCTGGGGTATACTGGATTGCTTTCAAAGTCGAATAATAGAGGAAGCAACCACACGACATATTGACAGCGATTTAAAGATATCCGCCCGAGAGGACAGAGATTTCTTTGACAACTATCTTGCTTCTTTTTGTCATTCGGCCCGCCTGTTGACCGCCAATCAGAAACTTACCCGACATTTTCTTTCGTCGGAATGGAACAGCAGAGGAAAAAACGCTGTTATCCACCGCAGGATGCCGAAATGGCTGCCCGGCAGGGCTGTGTTGCGTGCTCTGCCGCTGGTGCATTATTTTCTTCTTCTTGACAAAGACGGACATGTCGGAGAAATTTTCTCCGGAGATACAGAAACTGTTCCTCTGGAATTGCGAAATCCTCGTCCGCTTTTTCATCGATTAAGCCATAACCAGTCCCTGCTGACCGAGTTGGACAACAAAGCGTTTGTCGTTACATCAGGTACCGTCCTTGACGAGAATGATGCTGTTCTCGGCTATCTGTTGTTCGCTTCGCGCCTGGACCGAGATTTCCTCTCCGCCTCCATGCAGGGGATGACCCGGGGTCATTTTGTCGCCCTGATTGATAATCAAAGCGGCTTGGTGATTGCCGA
>MTKS01000077.1 GCA_004028495.1 Candidatus Electrothrix marina | reverse complement strand
GGCTGTCATACATGTAAAACACGTTGCCTATCTCTGCTGACTTGAAATTTTTATTATCATCCAAAGTGACAGAGTTGACTGTCGGGGCAGCTCCCCCGCCGAAGTTAAGTTCATATTCGGCAAGCGAACCGATTTTAGTCGGTTTATTGAGCAAGTCGTCAGGGCTGATTTCCTGCGCTTTCTCCGTATACCCAATAAACGCCGGGATAGCGGTCTCCACCGGTGCAACAGAAGGAGGAAACTTGACGATCTCTTCAACATAAACTCCCGGTGTCTTATACATACCTGTCATGGTGTGACCTCCTGTCTATCGTCTTGATACCCGATTAAATGAAAATTTCCGAAGTTAGTTTAATAATCTTGCCGCTGTTGCTTTTTTCCGCTTTGATGAGAAGTTCTTTTGAGGGCTTCTGCCCGGTCCCGGCGTTGCCGAAATACGTTAAGGGAAAAGGCTCGGTTTCTGCTTCATCAGAAATGACCTCGCCTGTCTTTTTGTTGTGATACTGCCAAAAGGTGGAGCGATTTTTGAAACGGGTGTGAAATACCGGGTAATTTTCTTTCGCCTGTCCATTTTCGTCAACCAGACTGAAGTCTTCATCCTCCTCCCTTGTTGCTGTCAGGCGAATGAATGCAAAAATATCGTCCGGGATATCATCGGACAACAGCAGTCCGCGTGCGGGTACTCCTGCAAGACCCTCAGGAGGTACGATTACCGGTATGTCGTCCTGATGAACAAAGATCGGCAGTTCATCGGCCGGGGTTGAATTATATAAGGCCACTGAAGCTGCATTCTGCTGTTCTCCGGTACGTTGCTTCAGGGCATTGTCCTGAATAAAAAGCGATTCCACCTGATCATCTTCGGGTGCAGGCATCGGAAACTCTTTGGACAGGAAGAGCGTCTTTACCGTATTATCCTCCGGTCCTATGTCTCGCACCGCTCCGGTCAGATTAGATAATACCGGCACATTTACCTTGTACCGATACGTTTTCTTTTCAGGTTGATAATACATTTCATAAATTTTTTGCGGGCGAAGGGTCAACGCCGTGTAGTTAAACAGGTCAGGATCGCGTACCGTCACCACGAATTCAAACATGGTCTCGATCGGAATTATGACACTCTCCGGCACGGCCACGACACAGCCCAACGATGTGGTTTTATATACACAGCCCAATCCGCTCAGGGCCTTTGCCGTACCGGCGGTTGGCTCAATAACGAAAAAGCGTCTGAAATCATATGATCGCAGACGCTCGTTTCTTTTCTCTTTGTTTTTGTCTTCCGAATCTTCTTTGGACTTCAGCAGATCGAAGACTGTTGTCCCCTCATCCAACCAGTAGTGATGCAACAGTCGTATTTCAAACAACGGCCTGTATCGATTGCTTATCTGCTCAGACATGATATTGCGCTACCTGGTTGTATGAGAAAAATTGGTCACCACCTCTTCCACGACCCCGCCTTGGCCTTGCACAGCTTTAAATTGCAGATCAAGCATTCTGAGCTTGTATAAAACAAAGGGATACTGCTTTCCTCCGAGTGTGCCCCAGAGATGATTGACTTCTTCCAAGGAAGGAGAATATAAGTCGAAAATCAACTTGAAGGATTCCAACTGATCAAGTTCATGTATTGTTGTATTTGATATTGACAGAGGTGCGACAGTGTCTTGCGTAAAGACATTATTAAATTGAAAAAAACGAATAATCCTCGATAAATTTGACAGTGCTGCGGCGTAATTTTTATGTGTCGCTGTCATGAGGATCAAAAGATTAATGAAAACAGCAGGGTTCTCGTAAGTTGTCGTGAGCGAAGTATTATTGACAGAATAATGGGGTAAATTTTTGAGCGTTTTTTCTTCTTGAATATTCACAACCGACAGATAGATTGAGTCTCTTATAATTTCCACTTCACTCGGACTGGAAGAGAAACCTTCGGAAAAATTACCCAGCCTAGCTTGGGTAACTACAGTGTGTTCACTCTGGTAATGACCAGACAGGTGCCTGTTAAGTTCGCTGGTAACGATGGTTAAGGCGTGTGAGATCATGATGACACTCGCAGAAGAAAAGATTTGCTGGGTTAAAAGCACCCAGCATCGATACGACAATTTAAAGAGATCCGTATCGACGGATTACAGGCCAAATTTGATCAATGAGCTAGGAAAATTCGACCGGAAAGCCCTTTTGCTTAGAGTCGATCACTGATCGAATAAAAACAAATGGATATATTGACGAACATCAGTATTCCAGATTTCCTGCAAAAGTCAATGAAAAAAATACATACTGGCTTTTCTTTAAGACTTTAGCTCGTTAAGAGAGTCTGGATATATCGCAAATTGAAGTCTTGATGGTCAGGTAAAAAGTCAGAATTTGCGTTTTTGACAACGATAACTCAAAGAGTTGCGGCGCGAAAAAAAGATATTTGGGATTTTTTGCGAAACCATCAAGTCGTTGCGGGATGATGGCGGGGCTAGGTTTATGGCGTGGGTCGCAATAACAGCCCTTTGGTTCTCAAGTGCCCCTTCAGCCCTTCCAACAACACAAATCGTCCCAAGGGGATGACCTCACAAGGAAAGCAGCCAACAAAGAGTGGATTATCACAAAGCCCACCAGAAAGATAAATTTTGTCTGGAGAACCGGCAAAGCGAAAGGCATTGCGGGCAATGCCGCGCACGAATTTTGCCACAGCCTCGGTTTCAGAGCTGCCCGTAACCACGGCATCAAAGATATTGCTCATACCGAGAACACCGCAGGTAACCGAAAAGCCGGTTTTCGGTACAGCCACGGTGGTATAATCAACGTTGTAATAGCTTTCCAGCAATTCAATGGTAAACCCCATTGAAGCCCCGCATTCCGCGTTCCAGCCCATATCCGCCACTTCAAAGCCCTGATAACGAATAAACTTGATATCCCGGCTGCCGCAGTCGAGCAGCACGGTATCTGGCTCAGCAATCAGGCGTCGTCCCCCTTTGGCCAAGGCGATCAGCTCATTAACAGATTCCCGGCCCCGCCGTTTTGCGTTATGGCCGGTGGCAAGATCGGCCATGAATGTAGGATCAAGCTCACGGGTCGGGACAATACGCGGCTCAGTATCCTCAGCCATTGTAAAGAGCTTGGTGTACGAGGTCCCGAAATCAGCCAGCAGCATGATCGTCTCCTGGGCTGCCGTTATCAATGGAAGCGGTGGAAGCAGCAGGAGCGGCTGTTGCGGCGTCTCGGGAAAGCTCTAGAAAGGCCTCGATTTTTGCCCGGACACTGGAACCGGCATTGACATCGCAGTCCACATAGAGCCCTTTGGGATGGCGTTCCGCAAGATGTTTAGCAAGGGCTGTCTTGGCACAAAAAGACTGGGCAAAGAAAACCGTGGGCACCGCAGGATTACAGTAGGATTCCAAATCTATATCAGCAGGGGTTTTATTCTCCATACAGCGGGACCAGCCATAGACATGGGTACTGTCCGGGAACAGGGACAGGAGAGAGAAATCACGGGGCGGTACGCCCCAGAAGCCGGCAGTAGGTATTGAAGCCGGGTGCGCAGGCGATGGCTCGCAGGACTGGACACCTTTGGTCACTGCCTGGAGTTTTTCAAGCAGTGGCAGGTTGCTCCGGCAAATGGGATACCCAAACCCTTCACTGTCTCGGTTGCGGGTAGTGATAACCGGGATGGTCAGAAAATTTTGCAAAACAGTGGCAACATGGAGGGCGCAGTCGCATTTCCCCGGTCCTACATCAATGTACACCCTATCCAGGTGCATGTTCATGGCATTGAGCATCACCGTACGCAGGATGGCGCAATAAACCTGGGGAAGATGGGTCTCCCGATTCATGGGCAGAGGAAGTTGCGGTTCGTCAAGATCAACAATTCTTCCCTGTTCCTCATTGATCTGACGGATAATCTCCAGCGGCGGTATACCGACTATGCCGATTATTTTTTTCATCAGGTATCCTCCCTAAGCAGCAGGAAAAAGCCCAGAAGACCCACAGCGATATGGATGGAGATCGCCGCTGCAAGGGGCGGGATGTAGCCGGTTTTGGCAAGCGATTGCAGGGTTCCCCATAATCCCCAGCAGACAAAGGCCAAGCCGCAGCTGACCGGCACAGCCAGCGAAAGGTCGCGACCCCATTTTCGGTAAACCATGAGCAGCATGGGCAGACCGAGCATAAGCAGGGGCAGCCCGAGGAGAACATAGGAGATCCGACCGTAAAAATTGGCCCAGGCCACGGTGCGTTCTTCCGGTGCTTCCTGATGCAGGGCGTCGCGGTAGAGATCCACAAGCGAGAGTTCATCGCTTCGGTACTGGGGGATAAAGAAATGCGCCGGTGTTTCGGTAAAGTTAAAATTGCGTTTTTTGAAAACTTCAGTTTTAAAAATCTCTTTTCCCTTGGCATACTGGACCTGACCGTTTTCCAAAGTCCAGGTGCCGTCCTTCCAGGAGGCATGCTCGGACGAGACCAAGGCGGTTAAGTCGTAGCGGCTGTTCCAGGAGGAATAAGAGAAAAAGGGAAAAATATTTTGGCTGGGGTCGGGTCGGGCAAAGGAGTAAAAATGATCGTTACCCTGATAATAATAGCGACCGTTGCGGTAGATACCCAAAGATACCCTCCCTCTGACCTCCTTGTTCCAGATCCTGTTGGTCTGCGAGACTGTCTTAGGTAAAACAAATTGCGATAAGGAAAGAAGGAACAAGGTTGCTATCATGCCTCCGGCAATAATCGGGGCTGCGATCTTTTTCAACGGAATACCGCAGGATTTGAGAGCGACCAGCTCATTGGAATGATTGAGCACGCCAAAGGTCACGACCCCGGCCAGGAGAATACAGACCGGCCCCATCTGTTCGACAATAAAGGGGATGGAGAGCAGAGAAAACTTACCGACCAAGGCCATGGATTTGCCCTTTTCCATGAAATTGTCGATCTTTTCAAAAAAATCAATCAGCAGATAGATGGCAATGAAGCTCAGAAAGAGCATCGTGATATTTTTGAAAAACTGAAGCAGAATATAACGTTTGAGAAGATTCACAGTGTTGCGGAAGTTCGGGAGAATATGGATACACAGGTTGCCGGAGTTGCTCGGAGTTACTCAAGGGAACAGGCTGCCCGGAGGGGAGATGTTCTCTTTTGTCCGGTTGCAGTATATATGATCCTGATCCTGTTTGCCTGTCCTGTTTTTTTATGGTTTATTGCGCAGCAGCCAGCTGATTGATCATGTGCTCATGAAATACTCTGCGGAGCATTCTCTCCCGCTTGCAGCGGGAATTTGTTTCCTGCTGAGACACGCCAGTACAGTAAGTACCCGTTGCAGGATGTTCAGTCAAGTATTACCGGTGCAAAAGGAATAACTTTTGCTGCTTGTCGGCGTACTCTTACACTACCTTTTTCCTCTGCTCTCCCTTCCTGAAAAGAGGGCAGGTTTTTTTGACGACGGAGGTCTTTCTTTGTTGAAATCATTTCCTTTAGTGTCCCTTGTTCCGGTGAAGGCAATCCAGCCGAGCCTGCACGACAACACAGCTGATCTTGATCGACTGAAGTCCGCCTTAACCGAATCCCTGCCGGAGCAGTTACGCAGGTGCAGTTGTTCGATCCGCATTCCTTTTGCCTGTATGGCGAAAATCGCTGCCTCGTTTAGGGCTGCCGGTTTTGCAGGTTATGCTGTGGTGCAATACGAGTATGATCGTCTTGTTCTCGTAGACTTTGTCGCGGAACAACCTGAGCTGCTGCCTGCCCTGGCCCTTGATCTCGGGTCCACCCATCTTGAGGCAACTCTGCTGGATCTCTTAACCGACAAGGCCCTTGCTCGCAATGCGGCTCTGAACCGTCAAGTCAGCCACGGCGCAGATATTCTCAGTCGGATGCATTTTGCCGAGCGCAAAAAGGGCGGCGGAAACGAGAGGGAAGGAGAGGGGCTTGCTGTTCTCCAGGATGCCGTTATCGCCTCTATTAATGAGTTGCTTGATGAGCTGTGCAGAGAGACTGGGGTGAGGCCCGAGGATGTTCAGGCTGTGTCCGTCTCCGGCAACACAACTATGGTGCATCTCCTGCTTGGGCTCAGTCCGCGCCATATCTGTCGAGAACCGTATATCCCCTTGGTGAATGCCCCTGATCCCTTTCTGGCCCGAGAAATCGGGTTGAAGCTCCATAAGCAGGCAAGGGTTTGGGTGCTGCCGGGACGAGGCAGCTATTTCGGCGGCGACCTGATTTCCGGCATCCTTGCCACCGGCCTTGATCAGACGGAAAAGATCTGTATGCTTATTGATGTGGGCACCAATGCCGAGGTGGTGATGGGCAATAACGAATGGCTGATAGCCTGTGCCGGAGCTGCCGGTCCGGCTCTGGAGGGCGGGGTGGCCCGAATGGGGATGCGGGCCGCTGCCGGGGCTGTTGAGCATGTGGCCATTGATCGGGAAAATTGGCAGCTTAGTTGGCGGAGTATCGGTGGAGGACCTCCCTTGGGGCTCTGCGGTTCCGGGCTGATTGACTTAGTGGCGGAACTCTATCTTGCCCGCATTGTTGACCTGCGGGGTAAGTTTCAGGCCGCGTTTCCGGGCCAGTCAGCAGAGCATAAACGTTTTGTTGAGGAGCGCCTACTGGAGTTGGACGGCGAACAGGTTTTCCAGGTGGTTGTTGCCGGAGAGGCGGGGAACAAGGAGCCTGTCGTACTCAGTCAGCTTGATCTGGACGCCATGATGCGTTCCAAAGCGGCTATGTATGCGATCCTGGTGACCCTGATCGGTCAAGTTGGGGTGGAATTCAGCGATTTGCACCGGATCTCTGTCGCCGGTGCCTTTGGCAAGCATATTAACCCTCGACAGGCCATTACCCTGGGTATGCTGCCGGACCTGCCCCTTTCTACTTTTGAGCCGGTTGGCAATTCTTCCCTGCGCGGGGCGGAGATGATCCTGCTTGACCATGCGGCCTTTGAACGGTCTCAGGAGATCGCCCGCAAGATCACCTATATTGAGCTGAATGTGAATCAGGAATTCATGATCCGTTTTTCCGGTTCCCGCTTTATTCCTCATACTGATCCGGGGCTTTTTCCTTCGGTTTCGAGTTTTCGGTAAAAAAGCAA
>MTKS01000076.1 GCA_004028495.1 Candidatus Electrothrix marina | reverse complement strand
TGACCGTTCCCGGCGTATAGAGGCCGAGGTCCTTGCACAACATTATATTGAATAATGACTCTGGTCGAAATTTTAAACGCGGTCGAGAAAAAGGTCAAGGAGGAAAATGACTGTGGTCAGGTTTAGGCAGGGTTCTGTTGCTCATGATGGAACGGCTGTTTTTCAGCAGTACCCCCGCTTTTTTGCAGAGGATAATCCGGCTGCAAAGAATTCGGTGTGATCTGATAACATCCTTTGGATTTTTTTAAGAAACATGTATAATTATACGCATAGTATTTTGCTTGACCGGGATTTTTTCTTAAAGAACAGGAAGTACGCAGCGGAGGCAATTTGATGGGGGACGAGCGGCAGGAGTATACAGTCACCTTTCTTCCGACCGGGAGGACAAGCAGGGTTCGGGCCGGGACCGAACTGCTGAAAGCGGCCAGAAAGGCCGGGCTGCACGTAAATGCCTCCTGCGGCGGTGCCGGAGTCTGCGGTAAATGCCGGGTTGTTGTTGAGCAGGGAAGAGTTCTTGGCGGAAAAAGTGAAAAGATACCGGCTGCGTCCTATGAGCAGGGATACCGGCAGGCATGCAGTGCCCGGGTCTGTGAAGATGTCAGCGTACGTATCCCGGAGGAAAGCAGTCGGCGCGGAGGATTGGGCACGGCTGTTCCGCAGCGGAATCATGCACGCAGGCATGTCTTTGATATGGAGGAGCTTAAACAGGAAGGGGGTTGGTTTCCCTCTGTTGAGAAAGTCTGTATCGAGCTTTCCCCGCCGGCCGGTCACGATAATCGGGCGGATGCCGGTCGCCTGTTGCAGGGGCTGTCAGCACAGTACAACAGAAAATGTGAGCTGAAGAGTCTGGTGTTTCTCCGGAAACTGGGCAAGGCCTTGCGTCGGGACAATTTTCAGGCCACAGCCACCCTGGAGGTGCCGGTCAATCAGGGGGCGCGATATCGGCTGCTGGATATTCAACCGGGTTATCAATGTCATCGGAATTTCGGGCTGGCTTTTGATATCGGGACGACGACAGTCTACGGGGTGCTCATTGATCTTGAAACAGGGAAATTTCTTGCCGAGGCCTCCTGTTATAATCCCCAGATGAGTTACGGCGAGGATGTGATCTCCAGGATCATTCATGCTGAAAAGCCGGAAGGGCTGGATGTGATGCAGAATCTGGTGATTGAGGCTATGAACCGACTCATCACTGAAATGTTGGCTAAAGTTCAGACTCCGACTGCCTTGCCAGATAGGTTATCAGGTAGGATGCTGGATCGGTTGGATCAACTCCCAGTGGCGCGGGACGAAATTAACTCAGTCTCCATTGCCGGGAACACCACCATGACCCATCTGCTCCTGCACCTGGATCCGAGCAGTATCCGTCGTGCTCCTTATGTTCCGACCAGTACCTTTTTTCCTTCCTTTCGGGCTCGGGAGATAGGGCTGGATCTTTCAGATACCTGCGCCTCCTTGGTCTATCCTTCCATTTCCAGCTATGTGGGCGGAGATATTGTGGCCGGGGTCATGGCTTCAGGTATGTACCGCTCAGAACAGTTGACCTTATTTATTGATGTGGGGACTAATGCGGAAATCGTCATCGGCAACCGGGATTGGCTGGCCTGCGCAGCCTGTTCAGCCGGTCCGGCCTTTGAGGGCGGCGGCATTACCCACGGAATCCGGGCCGTGGAAGGAGCGATCAGCGATTTCAGCCTGAATCCGGAAACCCTGGAGCCGATGAATATCACTGAGGGAGGCAAGGCTCCCATAGGGATTTGCGGTTCCGGGCTGCTGATTATCGTGGCGACCCTGTTTGAGCACGGTGTCCTCAATCAGAGCGGTAAGTTCAATCCGCTGGATCACCCTCGTATCCGCAAAGGACGAAGCGGGCAGGAGTATGTCCTGGCTTGGCAGGATGAGTGCGCCGCAGACCATGATATTGTGATCAACGAAGTGGATATTGAGAATTTTATTCGGGCCAAGGGGGCTATTTTTGCCGGAATTACCACTGTGCTCCAGCAGGTCGGTCTGCAGGTGAGTGATCTGGAGCGGATCATTCTGGCAGGCGGATTCGGCTCTTATATCGATCTGGACAGTGCAATGAGTGTGGGCCTGCTTCCGGAAGTCGACCCGGACAAGATCCTGTACCTGGGAAACGGTTCCTTGGCAGGAAGCTGGATGTGTGAACTCTCCAACCATATTCGCAGGGATGTTGTCGAGGCAGTTCGGAAAATGACCGGTTTTGAACTTTCAGAAGTTCCCGGTTTCAAAGATCAGTATATGGCCTCGATGTTTCTGCCTCATACTGATCTCGGCCTGTTTCCCGGTATTGCGCAGCGCGTAAGAGAAAATAAAAAGGAGTGAGACAAGGCGTATGAATTTTTCGTTGATATTTCCTGCGCTGATCAGCGTCGGAGGATATTCCTGATGAAGACCTATCGTTGTTCAGTCTGCGGTTATCTGCATTCAGGGGGCCTTGATTTTCATTTTTGTCCGATGTGTAATGTTGCGGCTGATCTGTTTATGGACTGTACGACAGTTGATCGGGATAAAACGGGGAATATGGATATCAGGACGGTGCGGATGATCAAGGCAATGGCGGAGACAGGGGAACCGTTTTGCGAAGGCAAGGGGTCATCAAGGAATTTTCTGAATATGGATGATTTGATTTTCCGTCCCGCCGTGATCGCCAGGTTGCCGCTCTCCGAGACGATTGAGGTGACAACGGAACTCGTGCTCGGGAAGTCGGCTCAACAGCCTGTTATTCTTAAAACACCTATTCTCAGTGCCGCAATGTCGTACGGGGCATTAAGCAAAGAAGCCAAGATGGCCCTGGCCCTGGCCTCGTCTCAGGCGGGAACCATCGCCAATACCGGAGAAGGGGGGATGCTGGATGAGGAGCGGGAGCTTGCCCGATATCTTACTTTGCAGTATGCTCCGGGTCGTTTCGGAGTGACAAAGGAGCGGCTGTTATCGGCGGATATGGTGGAGATCAAGCTTGCTCAGGGTGCTCATCCGGGGACAGGGGCGCGGTTACCCGCAGCAAATGTCAGCGTTGATATTGCGGCTGCCCGGAGAATTCCCATAGGAAAAGCCTCGATTTCTCCTGCAGTCCATGCGGATATCCGAGGTTCCGGAGAGCTTTCGGAAAAGATTTTTGAACTCCGTGAACTCACCAAGGGAAAGCCCGTTGCGGTGAAAATAGCCGGGGGACATCTTGAGGAGGATCTGGAGGCGATTTTTAAGCAGAAATATATTCCTGATGTGCTGGTCATTGACGGCGGTGAAGGCGGAACCGGTGCCGCCTCCGTTACCATGAAGGACCATGTCGGGCTGCCGTTGGTCTATGCCTTGCCCAGGGTTGCCGACTTTCTCCGGCAGGAGGAGTTGTTTCATCGGGTGACCCTGATTGCGGCGGGCGGTATCCGTCATGCCGGAGATGTTGCCAAGGCCCTTGCTCTCGGAGCGGAGGGCGTGTACATGGGCGGGGCCTTAAAGATAGCCTTAGGTTGTACCTATCTTCGCCAATGTCACCTGGGTAATTGTCCGCACGGGATTGCCACCCAGAATAAAAAACTGCGCAAGCGGCTTGATGTGGAGCAGGGGGCGGCCCGCATTGCCCGGTTTATCAAGGCCGCGACAGAGGACGTGCAGTCCGTTGCCCGCAGCTGCGGCAGAGATTCTGTCCATGATCTTGATCGAACGGATTTGGCGGCCCTGCATTCCGAGTTGGCGCGAATTACCGGTGTTGAACCGGCCTAACCTGATTAACGCATTTTTTATGCTTTTTCAATTCTCATCCATGCTTGTGGCCCTGTTACTGGTTATTGCCGGTGCCACTGTTCTTGTACTGATTGAAATGACCGGGAAAAAAGTAGCCGGTCAACAGGAATACAAAAAAAGGATCAGTCGTCTTTTCGGTTATCTCCTTTTTTTCCTTTTTGCCGTGGTCGTGGCCCTTCTGCTGAATAATGTCGGCGGGTTCGATTATCAGGGGATCATGTCTGTTTGGGAGGCCGTGCATATTGTGCTGGCATTGCTCCTGCTCGCTCTTATCCTCATCAAATTGTTTCTCATAAAACTGCATGTGCAAAGCAGTTTCAGGTTGATTTTAATAGGAACTTTAATATTTGGTTTCATTTTCGTCCTGATCGGCGTTACAATAGGATACTATATCTTTAATCCATCAGGATCTCGTTCCGCAGCTGAGATAAGATTGCGATGGGCACCTCGGAGTATGGCATCGGATCAGAATCTTATGGGGATAAAATGCAGCAAATGCCATTCGCTTGAGCGGGTTTTTTTGAGTTCTAAAGATGGAAAAGGCTGGCAGCGGACTGTCCGGAGGATGGCGGAATTGGATTATCCCAACATCAGCACTGCTGATGTTGAGCGAATTACGGACTATTTGATCGAAGAGCAGCAACGAAGAGAAAAGAGTACGGATCGTCGAAAAACCGGGAAAAATCTGATCTCCAGAAAATGTGTGATATGTCATGATCTGGGCAGAGTCTTCAGTGCGGACAAGACAGCACAGGAATGGGAAGAGACGATCGATAATATGATTGAATTTCTCGGCGTTTCAAATTTTCTTTCTCCGCAGGAAAAAAACGATATTATTCTGTTTCTCAGCAGTCGGCAGGGCGGCAGGATGCAGAGCAAGCTTTCGGGCAAGGCAAAGATGGCTGAAGCTCTTGTTGCCCGTAAATGCAGTGCAGGATGCCATGCTCTGGACAGAGTGTTGCGGGTGGAGAAGGATCCCCGGCAATGGAGAGAAACTGTTGAGAGTATGGAGGCGATGACCGGTGATCCCGAGTTCCTTTCCGAACAGGAAAAGGATATTATTATTGATTGGCTGCTCCATCGGAAGCAGCCTCTTTTCCAGGGGAAAACAGTGAATTCGGAGTTGCCGGAAGATGTGCATACGCTTATCTCCGGCAAATGCATATCATGTCATGATCTGGAAAAACTTTTTCAGGGCCGCATCAGGGAGGGAGGTCTCCCTCCGGAGAAACCGAAGAAGATCACTTCCACCCCGGAGTCTCCGGGGATGACCCGAGACCGTTCCGGCAAATCGCCCGAGCAGATCAAAAAGGAAAGAACAAGGTAGGTGTTATGCATCCCCATTTTTCATCAATGTTAGCAACGCTGTTGGTTGTTATCGGCGGAGTAACCGTCCTTATCATGCTGGAAATGACCGGAAAGGTCCGGGACAGCCCCAGAAGAAAAGGCTGGATACTTGTGCATCGCGTTCTCGGATATCTGTTTCTTGTTCTTTTCGCGGCGATGCTGGTCTTCATGGTGATCAAGGCGGGCGGTTTTCAGGAGGAACTCCCGGCCCGGGCAATGATTCATATTATTCTGGCGCTGCTTCTTGTCCCCTTGATTATGATCAAAGTGGTGATCGCCAGAAGGCATGCCCAGCTCAGCACGAAGCTGATCATGTTGGGTCTGGCTATCTTCGGTCTTTCATTCGGCCTGACCGGTATAACAGCCGGCTATTATGCACTTCATCGCTCTGATTTTAAATATTCGGTTCTCTCCGATGTGGACGACGAGATCCTGAACGTGGAAATCGGGCAGAAAATCACCAACAGAAAATGCAGTAAATGCCATAGTCTTGAGCGGGTGTACCAAAGTTATAAATCTGATGTCGCCTGGACCCATACCATTCATAAGATGGCGGAACTGGATTACCCTAATATCACGAATTTTGATGTGAAGCAGATTGTCGGTTATCTGGTGCAGCAGCAGCAGAAAAGGCAGGGTGAGGAAAAAGACAAGCTCCGCATGGAAATCGGGCGCAGCCTGGTCAGTCAGAAATGCAGTATCTGCCATAATCTGGACAGAATTTTCGGCGCGAAAAAGAGTCGACAGGAATGGACCGAGACTGTGGGCAGGATGACCAAAACCAATGGTGATGCTGATTTTCTTACTGATCAGGAGGCAGTCGATATTATTTATTTTTTAACTAATATCAGGCAGAGCGGGCAGCCGGAGAAACCGCCTGAGAAAAAGGTTGCCGAAAATCCTCCGGATGCGATCAAAGCCCTTGTCGCGCTTAAATGCAGTGCCGGTTGTCATGCCTTGGACAGAGTTTTGCGGGTGCATAAGGACGAAACGCAGTGGCTTGAAACAGTGAACAGTATGGTGGAGATAACCGGCGACCCGAATTTTCTGACTCCACAGGAGAAGAAGGATATAATTCATTTTCTCAGTACCCGCAAGCCGAGTAAGAGCAGCAGGATGGGAGCCCTTCATCCTGATATATCAGAGAACGTCGATCCTTTGCTTGATAATAAATGTAATGTCTGTCATGATCTGGAGCGAATCCAGCGGGTAGAGAGGAATAAGGAGGAATGGACGGATATTGTCAACAGCATGGTGGAGAGCACCGGTGATCCCAATTATCTTTCTTCGCAGGAGAAAGATAAGATAATTAATATCATAAGCACATGGGGATCACAGGAACAAAAAGAAGGGGAACCGAAAGAAGAATAAGGGGGGTTAAGGTAAGAGGGAAAGAGCCGAGAAGTTCGGCTCTTTCCGATGAATCTCCTCTGGTGAAAACCGGGGAAGTTGCGGAAAATAGGGCGGCTAGGCGAACAGGTTGAGGATCCAAACGGATAATTCGGAGAATATCTGAAGCAAGATTCTGTACAAATTGGAAAAAATTCTCCACCCTCCGACCCAGGTGCCGATGACGGAACCGAAACCGGTCATCATAAAGACCAAGAAAACCCGAAGCAATTTGTTGGCCACCATCCGCGCAGGGTAACAATGTCATTGGCCACTCCTTCGAATTCTTTCACTACAGGGGGGCAGGTCATGACCTGGACAAAGGCGCAAACATAACCGGCTCCTATGACCGGGGTCAGGCTGGTGATCGGGGCTGCAACAAAGGCGGAAAGAATCGTGGCGGGATGGGCAAAGGCGATCACTGCGCCGATGGCTGAAGGTATCCCGTTCGCCAGGATCCAGTACAGAGCATTGGCCCCGGCTTCCCCTGCTCCTTGCCGAAAGCCGATGACAACGAGCGAGAGGAGAATCGCTGCCGGAATGGACCAGCCGACAACCTTCCAGCTCTTT
>MTKS01000075.1 GCA_004028495.1 Candidatus Electrothrix marina | reverse complement strand
AGACCTTTGATGTTATCATCTTTTCCTCCGGCCTTGCCCAAGCCGGCGACATGCATTCGGCAACAGCGGCCGCAGGAGACGCCCCTCATGCCTCTGAAGAGACGCGGACGCCGGTTGATGACGCTGAGCTGGCAAAACTTTCCGGAGGTTCCGCCCGAGCTGTTGTTCCTGCCAATGAAAAAATTCAGGTGGAAAAGGCAGAGGGGAAAAACGCGCAGACAATTGAAGAATGCTTTGCGAACGCCGATAAACTGGACAAGAAGACCGTTCTGATTCGCGGCAAGGTTATGAAATTTTCCAGTATGATCATGGGCAAAAACTGGATCCATCTTCAGGACGGCACCGGTGATCCCATGAAAAAAAACTCATGACTTAGTGGTAACCACATCAGGCAAGGCCGAAAAAGGAGCCGTTGTCACTGTCGAGGGAATCCTGCACAAGGATAAAGACTTCGGAGCCGGTTACAGGTACGACGCAATCGTTGAAGATGCAAAGGTCCTTGACTGAACACTCTTCCGGCGATTTTCGTACCCCCTGATCCCAATAGCGACAGGAAGGGGAGCATGACCTTTCATTGTAAAAACTACAATCTCGAAAACGGAAAATGCAAGCGGCTGTCCGGCGAATGCGTCCCGGCTCGGAAGGGCTGTGTCCTGGAGGGGCGCATAGCGGTGAGCGAGGAATTGGCAGAGAGGATTCAACGGATCAACGAAGAAATCCTTCAGAGTTCTCGGAAGAAGTCGAACAAGTAATCCGGCACATTCTCTTGCTGCTTTTATGCAATGAACGCATTGAAAAACATCGTGAACTGCCCCGTCAAAATCAATCCGGCCTTACTCGGCTTTGATTTCGACGGGGTTATTGCAGATACAGCAGAGATTTTTTTACGACTGGCCTGTGAGGACTACGGCCTCTGCGACCTCACTCGTGAGGATATTGTCAACTTCGAGGTGGAGCAATGTCTCTCCCTTGATCGTACACAGGTAGATGCTCTCTTTACCAAGGTACTGCTTGACTCAGTGGGAACCGGACTGCAACCCATGGAAAATGCAGTAGAGGTTCTCGGTGAATTGGCGGAGTTGAGCACGATTTCCGTGATCACGGCCCGCCCCCTTGCTGCTCCGGTCCATGATTGGTTCGACGCCTTTTTTCCGGCATCAACCTGCAAGGCTATCAAGGTGACCGCTATGGGAGCGCATGATGGCAAATCACAGCATATCCATGAGCAAGGTTTACAATTCTTTATTGATGATCGAGCTGAAACCTGTGTCCAGCTGAGCAAAGCAGGAATCCAACCTTTTGTTTTCCATCAACCCTGGAACCATAACCGTCACCAACTCCCGAGCGTCAGCTCTTGGCGGGATATCAGGGATCTTATCTCGTAGTATAGAAAGTTCGATATCATCCGTTGTAAACATCAGAGGACAACGGCGTGAGAGGCCGTGAAAAATGACCGACTCAGACCACTTCAGACGGAAATAGACTGAATGAGACGGAATGAATGGGTCAAATTCGCACCATTCGCCCCCCCCCCTTTAAAGGCCCTCTAAACCCGGTTTTTGGGGATTTTGCCCATTTTGACCGCCCAAAGGGCCGTCGTTCGGAAGTGAATAAAAAAAGGGTCGCCAGCTTATGCCGGTGACCCTCTTTTTGTTTTCAGCTGCTGGGATTTGAACCTTCAACCCCTCTTTACAACCCGCATGACTGCGGGGTTCAATTTTGGCCTGTGATACCGCCATGAGTACTTTTTATTGACTTTTTCAGTTTTGCATGTACTTTGGTACAATTGAAATTGTTATTTATTTTAATTGTGGCTTACCCTTAATTAACTTTAATTTTACCTAAAAATACTATCATGTATATGCCATCTGGTAATATTTGTCAATTAGTTCAAATGGACAAGATCGGCATATGGGTAGAATCCTTTGATGAAGGGAAATCTTCAGCAATTATTATTAAATCATCGTCATCGTCGATTAAATCCGTCATACAAGGGTGTGATTTAAAATTACTTATTGGAATTTGCAGTAAAGACAAAAAGAAATATATAGCAATTGGAGCAATGATTTATGATGTACATGATTCACCGTTATTAATCTTTTATCCTGCTAGATATGAGAGTTCTATTGATGCCGTTCGTTTCTTGATGACAAATACAGAGATTACCCTTTCTTTTTTTGATGAACTAGATTTGCCAGTGTATTCCGCCAAAGGTCAAATAGATATTTTCTCTGAGTCATTTATAGCAGGGATTGATCAGAATGTGACTATTCCAGGAGATATGGAAATTGTTGATAGTATGGTTGATTCATTTGCTTTAGAGATTGACTTGCAATATGGAACTAGCTATGGATATAAGGGTTCCGAACAAAGATATAATTGCAGTATAGAACGCAGAGATATAGCCATATCGGATAGTTCCCCTATTTTAGTGAATACTTTTTCTGAAGATATTCCGAAAAACAATGTTTCCTACGATGTATCTACTGGGAATGAGGGCACAACTCAAGAATTGCAGTTAGATTTTATATTGAACCATTACTTTGATGGTAAGTCTTTTCTTTCTCCTCAAATTCGAATTGGAGCCAAGAGTCGAGAGTTAACAGATATACTTCTTATTAGGAGTAACAATATCTATTTAATTGAATCAAAATCGCTAAATATAAATTTATCAGGAGTTGCTAGTACATTATCTCGCAGGGCTGGAAAAATAAAAAAACACGCAAATAAAGCATTAAGGCAAATGGAGGGTGTTTTTAAAAAGATAAGACAAGGGTACCCTGTTATGGAGAATGAGACCTTAAAAGATATTTCAATTCCTGAAGAAAATAAATTACACGGCATAATCCTTCTTTCTAATTTTCAAGATTATTATATATATGATGAATGGAGGGATTGTTCTAAAAAAATATATGAAATATCTTCAAGCATTAATAACTGTACTCTTCATATTATGGATTTAGCAGAGTTTGTTAATTTGCTTAAATTGTCTCATGTATCGAAGGTTAAGTTTGATGAATCTATGGCAATGAGGTTTGAAGGGTTCCTCGAAAAAGGAATTTTGAAAATTGAACATGTTAATAGCTCATTTCCATTTTGAGCAAGGTCGCATAATGGATTTTATATAAAATTTCACATATAGCCTTATTGTCAATAAAATGCAGCAATACTGATTGCATATATAACAGGTTTAATTTTAATGAATACTATATTAGTAGACGGAAAATACATTTGTCATTGTGGCAGTGGAAAAAAATATAAAGAGTGTTGCTATCAGCCACGACCCAGCTCACCGTTGACGGAAAAAGGAGATGAACTTATTGAGTTGTTAGATACTGGTTATTTGTTACTTGAAACGAAGAAAGAGAAAAAGGCACTTGATATTTGGTTTCAGTTATGGGAAGAGTTAAAGCTTGCCCTTGGACCAGAATGTCAAAATATTAGTAACATGTATCTCATGTTTGATGGGTGCGACTTAGAACTCATCTATGATTGGTGCCAAAGATTTGAAATGGAACTCGGAAACGCCGGACGTAAAGATAAAAACTATTATCATAAGAGAATATCATACTGCAAGGAGTTTTGTTCTATTTTCCCGAATTCAGATGAGTTGATAATTCATAATATGAGGAGAGCGTTAGCTGAGTCACAATTTGCAATAGGAAATATTGCGTGAATAGGGGACGTGCATCGTTAAAAAATCAAGATTGAAGACAGCATGAAAAGAAAAAAAGAAAAATAGTGCTCAAGCTAGGCTTATAAGAAAAATGCGGGCTTCTGGCAAAAAAGTTTCTGTAACCCCAAAAGGTATAGAAAAAATGTCAGAGGTAATAGGGGATTTCGCAGAACCTCTTTTGAGAGATTGTAAAAGCAATGATGATATTAAAAAATCAATACAATTTGCAGTGGTAGTGTGGAACCTGACAATGCTGCCTGAAGATGAGCAAGATAAGATAATCCAAAACCTTGTCAAAACCTTGTCTACCCCCGGTGATATTGATCAAATCAATCAGGCAAAACTTTTTATTAACTCGTTTATCAATCGAAAAAAGGAGCTGTTTCCACACATTCAACGAGCTATCACTGATTATCAATTTTCAGGAGCTGGTTCAAATCTTCGTCTTAATATTGTGTCTCAAGGTCAAGAAAATACCAAAAAATAAGCACAGGTAAATAGGGAACGTGGAGTTGGCCTGTTATTCCCTTTTGGTTTTTTACCAGAAAGATTTATTTTTCCCTGCCATATATCTAACGTAGAAAGGAAATTAGAAAAAATATCCCATGAAACAGCATTCACCTCAGAAAAAACTTGAAGTAAAGGAACTCAAAATCACATATGAGGGTATTGAGACAAAATGGACAAAAATGACACCCAAGTCATTAAGAAAAAAAGTTACACAAATTCAAGAATACACGCAGAGTGATCCCCACAGAGCAATACAAGAAATATCAAAAATATATCTGCGGCATAGAGAGCTGCCAATTCTCAATAACTATTTGAATTTAAGTTATCAAGCAATAGGCGACACAGAGAATGTTGATAAAATCACCGTTAAAACCTACAAGTCATTTCCAAGATATCTCTTTGCAAAAACAAATTACGCTCACACTTGTCTGCGTAAAGGAGAAATGGATAAATTCGAAGAAATATTTGAATATAAATCAGACCTTAAGGCACTTTACCCTGAGAGAGAAGTCTTTCATTACACAGAATTTCTCGCCTTCATGAGTGTCTGGGCCGTCTATTATTATAAAATCGGGGCGGACAAGGCCTCAATAGCTTGTTATAAGTCCATGAAAGTCGTGGATGCAGAGCACCATACCACCCGGACGACAAAAGTTTTAATACACCGCACTTGGTCACTTTGGCTCATGGATAAAATTTTTGGTAAAAACCCATTAGATAAAAAAATCAGTGAAGCTTTTAAAGACAAAGCAAAGCAAACGTCACCTTCAAGGCATTCATATAAACTGTAACGGCTCGTTTATTTGTTTTGTCTACATATTGATTTGTTAAGCGTACCCCCTCTCCGTCCCGCTTACTCCTCCCTCAGCAACCTCCCCTGCTCTTTCCGAGCGGTGAAAATTATCCTTTTGCAGAAAAAGACATTACAAGTATAATCGGCCATAGACGTCAGGCTCCCTATGAAACATAGGCAAGAAGGAGTAACGTCAAACAACTGCCGAAATCCCGAAAAACAGTTCATTAAACCACGTAACACCTGATAGAAACAAGCCATGAAAAAAACAGCAATACTCTTTCCCGGTCAGGGATCGCAATATATAGGTATGGGTCAAGCGCTGATCGAAGCGGATCAAGAAGCTGCCGCATTAATGGAGATGGCCGAAGAAGTCTCCGGCTTTCCTCTGAAAAAACTCTGCCTTGAAGGGCCAATAGAAGACCTGACCAGGGTCTTACATTTACAACCCGCCTTGACAGCAATCAACCTGATTTGCTGGCAGCAACTGAAAAAAGCCTTGCCCGACCTTGTTCCGGCCTATGCCGGAGGACATTCTCTCGGCGAATACTCGGCTCTTCAGGCGGCAGGCGTCTTATCCGCTGAAGACACCATGACCTTGGTGACCAAGCGTGGTGAATTTATGGAACGTGAGGGAGCAGCCAACCCCGGCGGCATGCTTGCGGTTCTCGGTCTGACCATTGAAGAAATTGACAATCTGCTCAAAAACTACACCGGTGCCGGAATCGTTGTTGTGGCCAACCATAATGCAGAACAACAGATTATTATTTCCGGCGACCAAAAAGGACTGGACGGCTTCAGCGAAATGTGTCGAGAGAACGGGGCAAAGAAAATCGTCGCCCTGAAAGTATCTGTAGCAAATCATAGCCCTCTTGTTGCCGGTGCAGTGGAAGATTTTTCTGCCTGTATGGCTGAGGTGCAGTTCAATACCCCGCAGATTCCTGTTCTGTTTAATGTGACCGCATCGCAGGAAACAGGACCAGAAGCAATCCGAGATATCATGGGCCGCCAGATCGCCTCGCGAGTACGCTGGTATGAATCCATGAACCGCATGATTGAGGACGGCGTTGAGGTTTTTGTTGAACTTGGCCCGAAAACAGTGCTCAGCGGGATGATGCGCAAGATTCTTCCTCGAAAAAGCCCTGTAACTTGCGTGCAGCTCGATAGCCCTGAATTACTGGAAAAAGCAGTTGATATTATTACAGGTTGATCTTTTTTATCTACACCAAGGCGAGGTCCGCTTCACATCAGACCTCACCTTGAAAATCGCCAAGAAAAAGCCTCCCTGCTGTAACCCTCCTGATTTCCAATATTCTGAGCAGGTGTCGATTGTTTCGGCTTCCTGCTTGACATAATTGCGTGCATGGGGTAAATAATTCTGTTTTGTTCGTGCTGTTTTGCATTGCAGGCAGACTGCTGGCAGCGTATCAGCACCATCCATGTGTGTTAACGAAGCGATTACTCTAATTTCAGTGGATCATGTTTGAAAATTTAACAGATCGCCTTGAAGGCGTGTTTAAAAAACTGCGCGGGCACGGCAGACTGACAGAAGAGAATATTGAAGAGGCCATGCGCGAAGTGCGCACAGCCTTACTTGAAGCCGATGTCAATCTCCAGGTCGTTAAGGAGTTTATCGCTTCGGTGACGGAAAAGGCTGTCGGAAAAGAGGTGCTGGCCAGCTTGGCACCGGGACAGCAGGTCGTCAAAGTTGTCTATGAAGAGCTGGTAACTCTGCTCGGCAGTGAGGCAGAGCCCTTACGGCTCGACGGCGCACAGCCTGTTATCATTATGATGGCTGGCCTACAAGGCTCAGGCAAGACAACAACGTCTGCCAAGCTTGCCCGTCAATTAAAAGAAAAAGGTCGGAAGCCCTTTTTAGTCCCGGCTGATGTCTATCGCCCGGCTGCTATTGAGCAGCTGCATGTACTCGGCGAGCAGCTTGAAGTTCCGGTTTTTGCTTCCTCTGTAGAACAAAGCCCGGTGGATATTGCCCGCCAAGCTGTGGCTGAGGCAGAAAAAGCCGGTTATGACACCGTCATTATCGACACCGCCGGACGGCTCCATGTTGACGAGCAACTCATGGGCGAGTTGCAGGAAATTTCCTCCGCAGTACGTCTGTCCGAGGTTCTGTTCGTGGCAGATGCCATGACA
>MTKS01000074.1 GCA_004028495.1 Candidatus Electrothrix marina | reverse complement strand
AACAGATTCGCATCCGCTACAACGACGACGCCGTGCTGGATGAGGATATGCGCGTTCTGCGCCAGGAATGGGAAGAGACCGGCTATCAGCTGGAACGCCTCCAGATGAACCCGGCCTGTGCTGATGCGGAAAAGGCGGCAATCTATGACCGCATCGCCCCGGCCTACAGCCTGCCCTTTCAGCCGGAACCTGCGCCGAAAGCCCTGCTGACGGCAAAGGACAAGCCCAAGGTGGCCATCCTCCGCGATGAAGGCTCCAACTCGGACCGGGAGATGAGTTCCGCCTTTTACGCTGCCGGTTTTGAACCCTGGGACATCACCATGACCGACCTGCTGGCCGGGCGCATCACTCTGGATGGTTTCCGGGGCATTGCTGCGGTGGGCGGATTTTCCTACGCCGACGTACCGGAATCAGCCAAGGGCTGGGCAGCGACCATCTTGTTCAACGACCGGATCAAAGACATGTTTACCGCGTTCTACAACCGGCCTGACACCTTTACCTTGGGTATCTGCAACGGCTGCCAGCTCTTCGGCCTGTTGGGCTGGGTGCCTTGGCAAGGGCTGGAAGCCGAGGCTCAACCTCGCTTTGTCCATAACGACTCAGGCCGCTTTGAGTCCCGCTGGGCCACAGTGCGGGTGCAGGACAGCCCGGCTATCATGCTCCAGGGTATGTCCGAGTTGGTCTTCGGTATCCATGTGGATCACGGCGAAGGCAAGCTCCATTTCCCGGATGCGGCGGTGCGGGAGAAGGTGGTTGGGCAGAACTTGGTGCCGCTGGTCTACACCGATGATAGCGGTGTGGCCACTAAGCAATATCCCTTTAACCCCAACGGCTCACCGGACGGATTCGCCGGGCTGTGCTCGCCCGATGGCCGCCATCTCGCCCTGATGCCGCACCCGGAACGGGCCTTCCTGCCCTGGCAATGCCATTGGCTGCCGCAGGAGATGCAGGGGCTGGAGGTTTCGCCTTGGCTGAAGATGTTCCGGAATGCGTATGATTGGTGTGTTAAATAGATTAATGGAACAGGGGGGAAGGTGAGGCAACGCACAGTTTTCCCCTTTGAGGTTGTTCTTTTTAGCCTTATCTGCATGATTTTAAAACAAAGAATATATAAGGATGACATTTGAAACAAGATAAGAATGGAATCAAACAATCGCTTAATGACAGCTTCAAAGCACTCGGCAATGTCCTCAAGGAGGCATATGCTCTTGCACCTTTTGCGGTAATTGTTTTGGGGTTCATTGCAATAACCATCGTCTGGGTAACCCTTCATTGGGGGTCTCTGATGATGGGTACTGCTACTCTTCTCGTTGTATTTGTTTCGCTCTGCATTTTCGGATCCCGCGATAACTTCGGCGAAGCGATGTTATCACTGATCGGTGGTCTTCTCACACTCTTTGCATTGGTATGGACACCGGGACGATACATTACCTTTATGGCGGCATGGATAGGCTTTGCACTCGCGGCTCTTTTGATTTCAAGTATCAAACTTGCTGCAAAGAACGAAGAGATATATCGTATGGCTTCGCTACGTCTTGCTGATCGCCCCGAAGATCACGCTACCATAGAAAAAAAACTTCGTGAAATTGTAACGTCCAGCAAATTAAAAATGCTCAGTCCAATTGAACGGGCTGAAGTCATTCGTGTTCTTGCATTTCGCAAACTGCCGATCAGATATTTTGGATCATGTTTACATGCTGTTGAAACTCTATCAATAATAACCCAATGCGATATAAAGACAATTGCACTTTTCTTCGCAGATGTCCTGCTTTCTTTCTCCCCTGAATCGGAAATTGATGCTCGGCGACTGCTTGATACTCTTTACGATATCATTAAGGATGTTCCTGTACCGCCAGAAGAGTTCTTTCAATCATTTGAATCATGCAGACGACTTCTTGTCTCCCAAACTATTGCACCGAAAGACTTCCTTCAAGGCCTCCAGTCTTGCTTGGAATCTGGTATTTCTTCAAACGATATATACGATGAAATGGTTGTCCAGTTTAAAGTGTAAGTTCCAATATCTTAAAGTATTAGCTGTTGCGTATCCAGATGTTTCGGAATGCGTATGATTGGTGTGTGAGGTAGCAACATTGAGATAAAGGCGGAGCGCATCTCTGCCCGGAAACTCTTCCTGCTGCCAGTAGCTATCTATTTGTTTTAGATTGGCAAATAACTTTTCTTAACAGTAGCAACGGTACGTCTGGTAGAATAGTCATAGTTGCTGCTGTAGCGACGGGGTACAAATCAGTCGGTTATTGACTCAAAATCATTTCCGATGACAGGGTGTCTATAAGATGAAAATAGACGTTGAGTTATAACAGGTAAATAACAAGTAAATAAAAAGAGAGAAGAAATGGCTATCTATGCGATATGGAATAATAAAGGCGGAGTAGGTAAAAGCTACTTAACCTTTCAATTAGCATCTGAATACGCCCGGCAGAACCCAAGCAAAAAAGTATTGGTTGCTGATTTATGCCCTCAGGCCAATTCATCTTCAATGCTGCTTGGCGGAATGACTGAAGGCGAGAAAATATTAACGCAAATCCATACATCAAAACCCAGATGCACAATATCCGGATATATTGAAGACAGGATACTCAGTCCTTATGTGTCACCGCAATCCGGCGCATCTTATATAACCAATGTCGCTCAATATAACAATCGAGTCCCAAGTAATCTTTATCTGGTGGTCGGTGACGAGCGGCTTGAAATGCAGGCTTCAAAAGTAACAGGTGCCACATTTCCCGGACCTCAAGAGGCATGGAGAATTGTTCATCTTTGGGTTCGTGACCTGATCGCGGACATATTGACCTCATGGAATAATGAAGATTCATGTGTCTTCATCGATTGCAACCCGAGTTTTTCTATATACACTGAGCTTGCTTTGACTGCTGCTGATAGGTTAATCATTCCTTTCTCTGCTGACGGATCGTCCAAAAGAGCGGTGAAAGCAGTATTGTCTTTGGTCTATGGACGTGTAAGACACCAAGGAGACCCTCAGTCTGACTATTACCTGAATTCAGACAGATACAAAATGGCACTCCCCAGTATCTATATGTACGTCGGAAACCGTCTGACACAAATGAACCATTCATCCGCATCCGCATTCAAGACGGTAGTAAATGAAATTAGCGAAGAAATATGGAGCGTATGGCAATCTTCACCACAATCTTTTTACATACACCCGAACGGTGCTCCTACTCCGAACTCAAAAAGAACTTTTAAAGCAATGTTTCAGTATGAAGTGAATGACGCAAACACTGCTTCTGTAGTTTCAGGAGCCTTAGGCATACCTATAGCTTCGCTAACAGCCGGGCCTAAAAATGTTGCAGGACGTTCTATTAAGGTAAATCAATCGCAACTCGAAAAACAGGTACCCAATATTACTCAGCTGGTGCAGCAGATAGAATAATACGACAATAAAGATCTGTCCCGGCAGTTTCATCCTTCACTCGGCATACTGGCTCCTCCCGCAAAAAGGATGAGAATCTTTTTTGCGGTGTCATAAATATCATGCCAATCCATCATATACCTTGATGGCACTCCTACTGTTATTTCCTTGTGATCTACCACCAGCGACGTATACTTGCTGAAACAGGATCTCAATATTCCACCAGAGGAGCAGTACATGAACGAAAAGAAAACGCCAGCAATAACTCCGCCGCGTCCGATACCGTCGTTAGGACGACAAAAAAAAGGCAAGGCCGGAGGCTATATTCAGCCGCTACCGCCTAAACCATTAACCCCTTCCAGGAAAGGGAGATAAGAGCAGGGTCCGCCGTTTCCCTGATATGCAGAGAGCCCGTATGTCCCAGTGCGGGGACATACGGTATCCCTCTAATGACACCCCCCTGCCTCCATTTCCTTCCATCCGGGCTGCGTGCTTCCCCCGTTGCGATATTCCCGTTTCTTGAATAAATCATCGCCCGTAGTTTTCCTTGCTGGATACTCAATCTTTTCCCGCCTGACTGCTAACCTTCCTCCGCAACCAAGGTCTTGACAAGGGCGTACAGTACAGCCACAGAGCCGTATTCCTTCCCCCCAACGGTTCGCCGGACGATCACCATCGGACCATGATGCCCCACCCGAAAAAGGCCTTCCTGCCCTGGCAATGCCATTAGTTGTATCAGGAGATTAAGGGGTTAAAGGTGTCGCCATGACTGAAAATATTTCGCAATGCGTATAAATAGTGTATAGAGTAGGAAAGGAGAAGACGGGATAACTTCCTGCCTTCTCTCTACATCTGTTATTTTTACTAATGGAGGGACAATAAAATCTTGCAGGACGGGGTGAGTAAAATGAGCCCCGACGGGAAAGCCGTGTGCCGGGGGCGTTCTTCGATACAAGCTGGCTGACTGAAAATGCATTAATAAGTTCAGGGAGGATTGCACAATGAAAAATTGGAAAATAGCGACGGCAGGAACCGCTTTCTGTGCAGTATTAATTCTGTGTTCTGGTGCTTCAGCAGGAATAAGTAAGGCAAACAAGCCTGACAAAAAGCCGCCCAAACCTCAGCCAGTTGAGAATCAAGTCTTGGTGTCATTCAAAAAAAATGCCTCGGCATCTGAGAAGGCAGCATTGCACAGCAAGGCTAAAGGAAACGTTGTCAAAAAAATACAGAAAATTGGGATTGAAGTAGTTGAGGTGCCGGATGGCACGGTGTCGGATGCTATCAAAGCCTACAAAAAGAATTCCAAGGTGGCGTTCGCTGAACCCAACTATAGGCGTACCCTGACCACCGCAGAAGGCAGCCTGCCTGCTCCTTACAATGTGTCTAACAACTTCACCGAGCAATGGCACTTGGACAATACCGGGCAGGGATTTGGTGCAGAGATGAATCCTGTAACTTTTGAAGATACTGCTCCTGCATACTGGGGTACTCCTGATGCAGACATTGATGCCCCGGAAGGCTGGGCACTCACGCATGGCAGCCCAGACATTAAGATAGCTATACTTGACAGCGGGGTTGAGTGCTCCCATCCTGATCTTGACGGCAAGTGCATTGAACAGGTAAATTTCACCGTAAGCACCACCCTAACAGACCTCGTTGGACACGGCACTCATGTGGCCTCCATCGCCGCCGCAGAAACCGACAACGACATTGGCACAGCCGGAGTGGCTTGGGAGTCCAAGATTGGTTCCCTAAAAGTTTGCTATGAGATTGAATTGATCCCAGGGTTTCCAGAATATGGTTACACCGCCTATTGCGATGACGCCGATGTCATTGAGGCCATTACGTATGCTGCCGACAATGGATATCAGGTCATCAACATGAGTCTTGCAGGCCCGGATGACTCTGCTGCGATTGAAGCCGCAGTGAACTACGCCTGGGAAAACGGGGCGGTGATAGTGGCCGGAGCAGGAAACAACTACGATATGGTCAAACAGTATCCTGCTGCTTATGAAAATGTCATCAGTGTTGCCTCCACAGATCATTATGACAATCTTTCATCCTTTTCCACTTTCGGCAATGATTGGGTATCCGTCGCCGCTCCCGGAGGTGCTCTTTCTATGATTGATGGAAAAGGCACTATTTTTGCTGCTGTGCCGGGAGCATACTGCGGAGGAATTCCAGATTGCTACAACTGGAAATCCGGTACCTCAATGGCAACACCAATTGTTTCAGGTATTGCGGCAATGGTATGGAGCTACATTGCTGATCCGACCAATACGGCAGTTCGGGATTGTATTGAAAGCAGTGCAGAGAAAACAGGTGCCCTCAATCAAGATTTTCTTGCTTGGACAAAATACGGCCGAGTCAATCTTCATGGTGCGCTGGTCTGTATACCGCCGGAGTTCCCAGTGTGCCCAGATACGGATGGAGACGGAGTGCCGGATGCAAATGATGAATGTCCAGACACTCCTGCAAACACGCCGATTAACTCGAATGGCTGTCCGGCGAAACCAAAAGTAGTTGTCATCCCTTTGCTCTGAGAGCAATAAAAATGCCTGCGGGCTGGACTCGCCAGAGGTTTTCAGCTCTCGCGTCCTCATTGAGCAGCTCGCAGCCATCTTCAAGAACCACAACCATGTTCTTTCCCATCCCGGCACCAAAAGATGAGAACTCTTTCTGCGTCGTGATATGTATCATGGCAAGTTCATGATACATATCACGACAGGTTCGCATCGAGTATCCTTTTTCCCGCCTGACGACCTCCCTTCCAATGAACGGGTCTCCCGCATACCACAGCAAACAAAAAATCCGCAGAATAGGCGCGATTGCTCTTGATAAAAAAGGCGGAACCTGCTAGAGCAGGGTGAAATTTATGTTGTGAACAACACAAGCACATTTTATCCAATCTGCTCAAAGAGGAAAAAATCATGTCTCAGGAAATAATCACTCTCGCTGAACGCGTATTACAGGTACCGCCCTCCCCGACCTTAGCGATCAACGCCAAGGCCAAGGCGCTGAAAGCGGCAGGTGAGGATATTCTGAATTTCAGCGTTGGTGAACCGGATTTCGACACTCCGAAGCATGTTTGCGAAGCCGGTAAAAAAGCCATCGACGACGGCCATACCCGCTATACAGCTGTCCCCGGCATCCCGGAACTGCGGGAGGCTATCTGCATGCGTTTTAAGGAAGATCATGACTGGGAATACACCCCGGACGAAATCCAGGTCTGTTGCGGAGGCAAGCACGGACTGTATAATATCTTTCAGGCCATGCTCAATCCCGGCGACGAAGTGCTGATCCCGGCCCCTTACTGGGTTTCCTACCCGCCTATGGTCCAACTGGCTGGCGGTGTTCCGGTCATTGTTCCTCTGGATGAGTCGATGGACTTTGATCTGAATCCGGAAACCTTGGCAGCAAAAGCAACCGATAAGACCCGTGCCATTTTTCTTAACAGCCCGTCAAACCCTACAGGCTCTATTTTTTCCACCACTGCCCTCAAGGCTGTGGCCAAGATGGCTCTGGAGCGAGGATGGCTGATTGTTACCGATGATATCTATGAGACCGTCACCTATATGGACGGCAAACTGCCTCACATCCTGGATGTGGAACCTGCTTTGAAGGCCCAGACCATCGTCCTGAACGGAGTTTCCAAGTCCTTTGCCATGACCGGTTGGCGGATCGGCTACTCTGCCGGGCCCTTGCATCTGATCAAGGCCATGAACAAAGTACAGAGCCAGT
>MTKS01000073.1 GCA_004028495.1 Candidatus Electrothrix marina | reverse complement strand
CCATGCCCGTTTTCTGCCAAGGGTAAGACCTATTGCTACGATTTCTTCACCGGGGACTGGATAGCTGCTCGGTACCCGTGACTTTGCCAGCTTCGAGGCTGTGGGCAGCCGGGACCGAACCCAGACTACGGGACGGGGAGCCGTCCGAACTCTGTTCCAGGCCCAATGCCTTGTTGACCCAGCCCGACCAGAGTATTTTTCTTTCCGTTTTAGGGGCGATGGTTTCCTTCGTCATATGGTACGGAATCTGGTTGGAACCCTGATTTGGGTGGGCACAGGCCGCCTGAGTACGGAGCAGTTTTCTGCCATACTTGAGGCCAAGGATCGGGACAAGGCGGGCCCCACCGCCCCGGCCTGCGGACTTTTTCTGGAAAAGGTCCATTATGAGGAGATGTTGGGAAAGGGTGATCTGTAGAGGCAAGAGCATGTGTCTGCCCTTATGCCATTTCTCAGGGCGGACATATAGGACGAGCCCGCCTAGTCGAGTCCCTCTGCATAATTTCATCAACCCAAGGGGAGAGCTATGTCCTTATTAACCCTGTTCCTGTTCTGTATTCTTGTTGTTGCCTTGGTCGTGTTGCGGGATGTCTTTCTGGCTAATCGTTGTATGGAACGACTGGAGCATGTTCAGCCCCTGGAGGGGCCTCACCAGCCTTGGGTCTCCGTCATTATCCCGGCCTGCAATGAGGAGGATGGGATTGAAACCGCCCTGACCTCGGTTCTGTCCCTGGATTACCCCAATCTGGAGATTATCGTCCTCAATGATCGCTCCACTGATGCCACGCCCAGGATCCTTGACCGTCTGGCAGATCAGCATTCCCGGTTGCGGGTCGTCCATATCACGGATCTTCCTGCGGGCTGGCTGGGTAAGAACCACGCCTTGCATCTGGGGGCTGCACAGGCCAAGGGCGAGTTCCTCCTCTTTACCGATGCTGACGTCCACTTCGCCCCGGATACACTCCGCCGGTCCGTAGCCAGGATGATCAATAACAGGCTGGACCACCTCTGCCTGCTCTTCCGCATGAGCGCCCCAAATCACCTGTTATCCATGTTGATTGCAGACAGTCTTTCCGCTCTCATCAGCCTGCTTAAGCCCTGGTTGGTCAGTAGGTCGGACTCCCGCTACTTTATCGGGGCTGGCGGTTTTAATATGATCCGGCGCAGCTTCTATCACAGCTTCGGGGGCCACCGTCCCATCCGTCTTTGTCCGGCTGATGACGTGTTGTTGGGGCGCATGGCCAAAGCAAGCGGTGGGAGGTGTGATTGCCTAAACGGGGGGCGTTTTGTCAGTGTGGAGTGGTATCAGTCTGTAGGGGAGATGGTGCGCGGCCTGCGCAAGAATACCTTTGCCCTGGTCGACTACCGCCTGGACCTGCTCCTTGCAGGGGTTGCGGCATTTACCTGCTTCCAGATCTTGCCGCTCTGGGGGTTATTTCTGGCGGACGGGTTCTCCTGTATTCTTTGCGGTGCCATCACAGCGGTTAACTTTCTGGCTATGGTCTTGGCTGTTCGGGCCTTTGAGATGGATTTCCGCTGTCTGTGCTGGTTTCCTGTCACCCCGTATATCAAGTTGTATATTATCTGGCATGCTGTGTCGGCTACCCTGATTCAGGGCGGTATTGACTGGCGCGGCACCTTTTATTCCCTGGAGGAGCTGAAACGGCATAAGGTCTCGGTGCTGCCTTGGGTGAAATTGAAGAAGAGGCCGGGGGATTTGTCTTGAGCAGGAGAGGTGTTTTTGTTGGGGTATTCTCGTATGTCTGACAGACCTATGGTAATAGGCTTGAGAGACATATGGTAATATGTTGATCGGACATACGCTGGGAGGCTTGCGGGAGATGTGAGGTTTTGGTGCATTATGCGGGTTTGCACAGGGTGTTACCCTGTGCTGGATAGATATAGCCCCGTTGGGGCACGGGCACGCATGATAATATATATTCTTCCGGTGCAACGTACCGGGGGACGGGGAGGGAGGAATAGGCGATGGGGTATGAAGAGGCGTTGCGGTTGATTGAGGAGGCAAAGGAGACTGGGGCGACGGAGCTTGATCTTAGTTGTCAAAATTTTACTGAGTTGCCGCAAGAACTATTTCAGCTCGTCAATCTTACTAAACTTGATGTTAGTTTTAACAAATTGACAGAGCTTCCTCCAGATATTGTTCAATTGAACAATCTGCTTAAACTTGAGTTGACCGGCAACCAACTGACTGAACTTCCTTCCCAGCTTTTTCAACTAACAAAACTCATAGAGCTTGACCTTGGCGGTAATCAATTGAGCAAGCTTTCTTCAGATATTAACCAGCTGATCAATCTTACGGGGCTTTATCTTACCGGCAATCGACATATAAGTCTTCCGCCGCAACTCTTTCAATTAATAAAACTCAATAACCTTAAACTTGGTGATCTTGAGCTAACCTCTTTGCCTGAAGAATTATTTCAGCTAATCAACCTTACTGATCTCTATTTGGCTCATAACCATCTTGTCGCATTGTCTCCAAAGATTGGCCTATTAACTCATCTTGCAACACTCGTTCTATACGATAATTATCTGACTCAGTTACCTTCTGAAGTATATCAACTGACAAGTCTTATATATCTTGATCTTTCTGATAATCAGTTCACTAAATTATCTCCACAAGTCATTCAACTACCTGTAGACACTAATGTCCCAGTTTACCGCAATTCTCTTACTGCGCCTCCTTATGAACTTGCTAGTCAAGGCTTCAAAGCTATTCATGAATACTTCACCTCCGCAGAAGAAGGCATCCGCACAGTAGCCGAGGTCAAGGTCATCCTCATGGGTGAGGGGGCATCCGGCAAGACCTCCCTCACCCGCTGTCTCCGGGACGAGCGTTTTAACCCCCGTGAGGAAACTACACACGGCATCCGCATTAAGAACTGGCAGCTCGACACCAGTGATCAGGAACTCCGCTGCAATCTCTGGGACTTCGGCGGCCAGGAGATCATGCACGCCACCCACCAGTTTTTCCTTTCCCGCCGCAGCCTTTATGTCCTGGTTCTGGACGGCAGGCGGGACGAGCGGCCTGAGTATTGGCTGCGCTATATCGAGTCCTTTGGTGGTGGTTCGCCCGTCCTCGTTGTCCTCAACAAGTACGACACCAATCCGAGCTTTGACCTTGACCGGCCCTTTCTCCAAGAGAAATACCCCTTCATTGTTGGTTTCTGGCGCACGTCCTGTGCCACCGGCAACGGTATCCGAGCTTTTCAACAGGCTCTGCTGAAGGAGCTACACAACGTACCCTTGACCCGCAATGAATGGCCCCTGAGCTGGTTCCGGGCCAAGGCAAAGCTGGAACAGATGGACGAACCGCGCATCAGCTATGAGGCTTTCGAGGCCGTGTGCCGGGACGCCGGAGTGGAGGGTGAAATCAGCCAAGGGGTGCTGGGGGAATTCCTCCACGACCTGGGCATTGTTATTCATTTTACCGACTTTGGCCTGGATGATAATCATGTCCTGGATCCCAAATGGGTGACCGGTGCGGTCTATAAGATCATCAATGCCGAGTCTGTGGCCGCAGGCAAGGGCCTGCTCCGGCTGGATGCGCTCAAGGAGATACTCCGTCCCCAGGAGGGTGACCTCTATGCCTATAAACGGGCCGATCATCATTTCGTTATTGAGTTGATGAAGAAGTTCGAGCTTTGCTACGAGCTGGCTGGCGGCGAGGTGCTGATTCCCCAGCTGCTGGCCGTGCCCCAGCCTCCTTTCGAGTTCCCTTACCAGGGTTCGCTTCGCTTTGTGCTTTATTATGAAGATTTTCTCCCCCCTTCGGTCATGCCCCGCTTTATCGTCAAGCGGCATCAGGAGATCAAGGACAGGTTACGCTGGCGCACGGGAGTGGTGCTGGCCCATCCTCAGCTGGAGGCCACCGCCGTGGTCCGGGCGGATAACGAGGCCCGGCGTATCCATATCGCGGTCACGGGCAAGGAGCGCAAGGTCTACCTGGCCTTGATTTGGCTCTCCCTGCGGGAAATCAATACCGGCTTTGAGGGGCTGCGGGTCAGCGAACGGGTGCCTATGCCGGATGATCCCAAGCGCAGTGTGCCCTATAAAACCCTGCTTACCTACCGGGAAAAGGGCCTGGAACAGTACATTCCCGAGGACTCGGATCAGGTCTACAGGGTGCAGGAATTGCTTGATGCTGTGCATCCAGATAATGAAAGTGAGGGGGAGAAGATGCTTGCTTTGGCCCAGGATGACAAGGAAAAAGGGCGGTTACGTAAATTCGGCAAAGGGCTGAACAAGTACTTTGAAGTAGAGCTGGAACTGTTCGGCATCAAATTCGATTACAAGACCTTCTTTGACGATATCCTAAGTAAGTAAGCGAGAGTAAGAGCAATCAACCTGCTTTCCTTGAATCGAGACCCAAGGTACACCCATGTTCACCACCTGTAAACCCCTAATCCTTGCCTCGGCATCACCCCGGCGGCAACAGTTCCTCACCGATTTAGGCCTGCAATTTACCGCGTTGGCCGCAGATATTGATGAAACGCCCTTGGACGGCGAGAAGCCTGATGCCTTTGCCCGGCGTATGGCCGAAGAGAAAGCCGTCGTGATTGCCAAACTGCATCCTGAAAGTTGGGTTATCGGCGCGGATACCGTGGTCACCCTTGAGGGCAGAATCCTCGGCAAGCCCGATGATGCAACCCATGCCCTGGAGATCCTGCGCAATCTGCAAGGGAAAAAACATCAGGTCATCACCGGGGTTGCCCTGTGTTGTGCCCGGGAAAACTGTCTTGAGAGCCTGAGCAGAACCACCGAGGTGAAGTTTGCCGATTTCAGCGATGCAATCCTCTCCGCCTATATCGCGACCGGTGAGCCTATGGACAAGGCCGGAGCCTATGGAATCCAGGGAAAAGGGGGCTTTCTGGTCCGCTCAATCACCGGTTCCTGTTCCAATGTGATCGGCCTGCCCGTCAGCACCTGTATCAGTTTGTTCCTGCACCATAATGTTATTGCGCCTTTACAGGAAAGAAAATGATGGTATATTTGTAGATGAGCCTTTTGTTTTTTACCTTAGAGATCCTGCCGAGAGATAATCGGACCAGAAGAGAGCTTTGTCTTGACTGTTGACTGTTGCGTGGTTTTTGACCATGCTCCGGTATTATTGATGGGAACCTACGGGGCCGGGGGAATGTGTCACGCTCCATTCCGGCTAAGAATTTTGCTGCACGGCTGAACATGACTCCTATGAAGACCTCCCGAGACCAAACCCGAAACCCGACATCGGCGAATCAACAGCCCGAATCCGGCGGTATTGATACGATGTTTTCACATACGCTCTCAGAGCTGATCGTGGAAAGAAAAGACCGGCAGGCGGATATCCTGCTGGACCAGTTGATATCATGGCTGCACGGTGATAAACCGCAAGTGCGGACCGAGGCTGTCGGTCATCTGACAGACAGCTTGGAGCTTCTGATTGCCCATCGCGAATGGCAGCGCATGGAGAAACTCTTGCCGGCAGTCTCCCGAGCACTCTCTGTCGCCTCTGAGGATGATGATGTTGTCTGGCAGATCATTACAGCCCTTTCTATCTTTGCCGCCTATCAGATAGAAATAGGGCGGTATGCGCCGGCCCGCAAGGCTCTTCTGATTTTCGGCGGGCCAAAGGCCTTAACAACCGCAAGTGCGGATATCCGTGAACAGGCGGAGCAGCTTATCAGTGATCTGGCAACCGGCCCCCTCATGGAACTGCTGCTGATTGAGTATTTTTATGACAGAAATAAAGGCGAGGATGCCGGGCGCCTGCTTATTCTTTTCGGAAAAACTGCCGCGAAATTTCTTACTGAGCCGCAAAGTCTGCAACAAAGCCGGGGCAAGCCCGATGCCCTGTTGAAGCTTTTTGAAAACATAGGCCCGGCAGCGGAAAGCAGTCTGGGAGCCTTGCTGCATCGGACAGAAGACTGGTACCTGCTCAGGAACAGTATCAAGTTGTTGGGTGACATGGGGTCTCCTTCCTGCTTCGCCGATATAACCGCCTTGTTGAGCCATGACGATCTCCGGGTCAAGGGCGAGGTGTTGCGTGCTGCCAGTAAAATCGAGACAAAGGAGAAGAAAGATTTCTTCCTTAAAGCCTTGCACTCTGTGCCGAGGCAGCTCAAGGAGCCTGTTGTGGCCCTTCTCGGCGATATCCCGGACAGCAGTCTTGTTGCGCCTTTGGCTGATTTACTGGATGAGGCGGCATACGCCCGGAATAAAGCGGGATATCAGCTGCGGTCCACCATTTGCAAAACCCTGGGTAAGATCGGGTCTGTCAAGGCGATCCCGACGCTGAAAAAAGTAATTGCCGATAATGCGGATTCTGCAAAGGAAGGGGGGGCTGCCGGGGAAAAACTGGTTCAGGCAGCAAAACAGGCTATCCAATATATTAATCACGGCGGAAAGTATAAAGCGCATCAGGCCACCGCAGACAAGCTGAATGTCCCGCTGAAAAATAATCCGGTTGCAGCCCGTGAAACCAATATCGTGCAGCTCGCTATGGCCGGTGATCTGGCCAGAGCGACCTCTCAGCTTTTCGATTTGATTGTCGAATGTGTGCATAACAGAGATTTTTACAATGCGGAGCGACTCAGAGAACGCTTTAATGAGATTAACCCTAATGCGCTGACAGAGATCATTCAATCCGCCGAGCTGATTGAGCAGGAAAAAAATGGCGTCCAGGTACGCGGCTACCTGGAGATATGGTCCAACCTTTTACGCGAACTGACTGCTGAAGAATTCAGCGCCATTTACCATGAGCTGGAGAATCGTGACCTGCAGCCGGATGAGATACTGGTCAATCAGGGGGATAAGAATGATGAGCTGTTTTTTATCAATCACGGTATGATAAAAACGTTTTATCAGAAGAACGGGCGCAAGATTTATGTGAAAAGTCTCTCCGGCGGTGATCTGGCCGGAGAAAATTTTTTTCGACACCTCGTCTGGACCATCAGTATGGCCGCCCAGACCGAGAGTAAGATTTCCATTCTCAAACGCTCCGGCTTTGCCCGTTGGCAGGAGGCTTTTCCCGGGCTTGAAGCCAAGCTGCGTGCATTCTATAATCGCTCCAATGATGTCCAGGATTTACTTTTGCGGAAAGGGTTGAACCGCCGGGCCTTTGAGCGCTATCAGCTTGCCCGCAAAATTGAATTTCAAATCATCAATCATTTGGGCAATTCTATGGGGCAGCGCTTCAAAGGCCGACTTTCGGATATTTCACGGGGCGGTCTTGCTATGAAGTTTCATC